>CAIOSU010000480.1 GCA_903861055.1 uncultured bacterium | reverse complement strand
TAGGTTTTTTCGCTTATTGGGCGCCATAGTGGTATTACTAAGCATCGGCTTTGTATGGAAACCCCTGTTTTATATGGGGCAAACCCTGCTTGGTACCTTTGCCGTGATGACTTTGGTAGATTTTAAGATGCTCTTTGGCATAAATCTTAAAATTACTGGAGAGCGAGTAGCACCGAAAGTACTTTCGCTATCAGACCAAAACAACATTAAACTGCTTATTGGCAGCAATGCACCTATGACACTTGATGCTGAGGTAATAGATGAGCTGCCGGAGCAGCTGCAATTGCGCGATTTCAAGTTTTCATTTCCTTTAGATTCAGGGTCGATAAAAACCATTGAGTATGCTATAAGACCCGTAAAGCGGGGTATATATCAATTTGGAGCTTTGCGCGTGTTTGTATGTTCTGCATTAGCGTTGGTGCAGCGGCGCATCTCGTTTCCTTTAGATGAAGAGGTGGCAGCATATCCGTCTATTATTCAAATGAAGCAATACGAGCTGATGGCATTCGCTAAAATATCAACAAGCGAAGGCATAAAGCGTACTCGCCGATTAGGCCACAGCTATGAATTTGAACAAATAAAGAACTACGTTCAAGGTGACGATTTTAGGAGCATAAACTGGAAAGCCACTAGTCGCAAGGGCGATTTAATGGTAAACCAATACGAGGATGAGCGCTCGCAACAAGTATATTGCGTAATTGATAAAAGCCGCGCCATGCGGATGCCTTTCGAAGAAATGAGCCTATTGGATTATGCCATCAATTCGAGCCTGGCGATTAGTAATATTGCCTTACTGAAGTACGATAGGGTTGGCTTGCTTACTTTTTCGGATAAAATTGGCACCTATTTAAAAGCAGAGCGTAAGCGCAACCAGCTTAAGTTAATATTAGAAGGCCTTTACCGGCAAAAAGAGCGCGCCTTAGAAGCTAACTATGAGCTGCTTTACCAAGCCAGCCGCAACATGATTCGCAATAGAAGCATGATACTCTTGTTTACCAACTTTGAAAGTATGTATGCGCTAGAAAGGGCCTTGCCGGTATTGCGCCGCCTAAATCGTTTCCACTTGTTGGTTGTGGTGTTTTTTGAGAATACCGAGTTGATTGACTATATGGACAAAAACGCCCAAACCATTGAGGATATATACAGCAAAACCATTGCTAGAAAGTTGCAAAATGAAAAGCAATTGATGGTGCAAGAACTTAAACATTATGGTATTCATTCCATTCTCACCACCCCGAAAGATCTATCAATCAATACCATCAACAAGTATTTGGCGTTCAAATCAAGAGGATTGATTTAAGCCTACATTTTGGTAGCTATTGAAGCTAGTTTGCCGGCCATAGCAATAAAAATAGCTCCAAATGCAATAGTAATTATGGCATTTACCGCCATCAACATCCAAAACCTTTTCTGCTTTGCCGTAAACTCAAGTAACAAACTACTAGAAGGGAATTTGGCAAACGAACTGGCTCTAGTGCCACTTAAAACACAAAGCACACCACCATATCCAAACAAAGAACCACTGAGCATATAATAAGTACCCATAACCCGCATGGCATTTACCATGCCAATTGAACTATACTCATTGGCATTCATTAACACCCCTATTCCTGCAAGAACCATGAATACAGCAGCAATAAGAAAAAACACGCCCATAACCATCATCCACGGTGCTATACCTTGTATATTGGATAAAACCTGCGGAGTAACCAATTCTTGCTTGCCGCTAATTTCCATTTGATCGAGCGTGTCCATACTTATACGTGTTCAAGGGTTATTTCAAATTCGGCAACAGGCCTTAATGCTCCCAACTTATTCAAAAGCTGCTTGCCTCCGTTGCTTAACTGAAGCGTAAAGTGGTTTCCTTCGACAGCGATAGCCTTCTTTCTTAAACTTTCGGTAGCCGCAAAGTAGTTTTCTCTAGTAAGTTCAAACATCTGAAAATCATGCTCCACTTTTGTAGGTATAGGCTTAAAACCTAGATTACTATTGTAAGCTTCGGCTACGGGGTTGTTGCGCATCACTTTTGCATACAAGCGCTCCAGTGTAAATACACCGAAAAACAACTCGACCATGCAAAGTGATGCCAAAACAGGGGTATAAGTGCTTAAATATCGATCTTCATAAATAAAAAGGCCGGCATCTCCCCTGCCCTGTTTCCAATCTATGCCCGATGCGTGAATCATGCCTACTAAGCTGCCTCGGTACTCAATCATAAAGTAAAAGTCGGCTTCATTACTTAACCCTTCAAACCAACGTTGTTGCATTTTGGGGGTAATATGGTCGCGAAACTCCATGAACCTTGAAATCTTCTCAGCATTGCGCCAAGTCCGCAGCAGTTCAATATGCTCCTGCTGCAGTTTTATAAGCTTAACGCCGTACCTCGAAACTATCATCAGCGTATTTCTTTTATCACATAATACGTTGAGCCGTCTTTAACATACAATCGACTTATGTACTCGCCAATAATGCCCAAACAAAACAAGATAAGGCTGGTAGAAAAGAATATAGCCACAATAAGCGAGGTAAACCCTAGCTCTACATCGTAGCTTAGCTTTTGGTAAACGTAGATAACACTCAGTATCAAACAAATAATAGAGCCAAAAATGCCCAAGTACGTCATCAACCTAAGCGGCAGCACTGTGTAGTTGATGATATAATTAAAAGTAAGCAGCATCAGTTTCAAAGCTGAGTACCCCGACCTGCCTTTTGCGCGTTGCAGGTGTTCAACATTAACATTGCTTACGCCTGAAGTATACCAACTTAGTACTTCATCAAGCAGCAAATACTTTTGGTTTACGTTTCGAAGGCGCTCAGCCAAGTTACTGCTCACCAGTCGAAACGAAGAGCCGTTGCCAGATGTATTGGCAAAATAGTAAAAAAACTTGTTCACGAACCAACTGCCCGCATTTCTTATTGGTGCATGTTTTTTTGCATCGAACACCCCATATACCAAATCGGCCTCGGTTTCCTTTTGTCTGGCTATAAGCTTCGGAATCTCTTCAGGGGGTATTTGCAAGTCATCATCAATAGTAACCACAAAATCGGCATTGCAATGGTGCAAGCCACAAAGGGTGGCATTGTGTTGCCCGCTGTTTCGCGCCAGTTTAATGGCGGTAACTTGTGTAGGGTACTTTTTCTTAAGGGTCTTTATATTATCCCAGCTACCATCTTTGCTGCAATCGTCTACAAACACCATCCGAAAGCTGGCATCAATACTTGCCATAGTTTGCTTTGTGCGCTCAAAGAGCTCATTAAGAGTATCGGCGCCATTATATACTGGCACTACTATGGCATAAGCTACACGCTGCATTTGCGAAAATTAAAAAAAATATTGGGTATCACCACTTGAGGTAATCAACATAAGTACCAATTAAAGGTCAGCTTCTATTACAGGCAAGCATACCATGCCATTGGTTTCGATTATGGCCGACCCCCACGATAACCCAACTCCAAAACCAGAAAGCAACAAGCGACAAGGCTTTTTGCTAATGGCAGCCTGTATTTCACTAGCTATTGTAATAGGTATAGTGGCTGATGATGTATTACCAAATCGGTGCAAAGTTTGCGGTGCCTGTTCTAATGTAAGCCCCATTTTTTTGCGAATGGACTCGTTGATAATCAAATTGGCTTGGTGGAAAACAAAATAATCGATAGCCGATTGATCCATATTTAAATGCTCCATTAACGCCCTTGCGTTTTTAGGCGCTATCTGAACCGAGAAGTTGAACACGTTTATGCCATTTAGTATTAAATTTGTCTTATTTCGGATAATACCCGGGCTTTCCTCCACATATTGGAGCGACTCAAGCGTTGTAGGGTTTCTATAGCCACCTTGCGGAATGATAATAGCTTCATATCCGCTACCATCAGTTTCTAGGTTGAAGTGCATATCGGCTGCAGTGCTGTCCTGCACCAAAGCTGTAGCTGAACCCGCATCGGAAAAAATAGGCGCCGCACTTTTATCTTGCTCCGAGAGGCAAGCCGATGAAACATCGCCAGCCAAAAACAAAGCCTTGGCACCTGGCATATTGCGTAGCAAAGATGCCACTAACGATAATCCGTAAGGATAGCCTGAGCAACCCAAATTCACATCAAGAGCCATACAGGTTTTGGGCAGACCAAGCTTATGCTGCAATAATGCAGCAGTAGCAGGGGTAATATAATCTGGGGTTTGAGTAAGGAAAACTAATACCGATATCTCCTCTGGGTTCCAGTTTAAAGCCTTTAACAAGGCATTTGCGGCATGCTCGCACAAATCAGAGGTGCAGGTGCCTTTTTTAGCTACGCGCCGCTTGTTTATGCCAGTTGAGCGCACGAATAGTTTGCGTTCCGCTTCGGGTATAGTTTCAAAGTCTAGGTTCGATACTTCGTGCATAGGCACTGTGGTGGCTATACCTGCTAGTTTTACACCTGATATGGAGAAAATAGCCATGCTTAAATAGCTACCCGAGCTTTTACTAAATCAAATAAATCGTTTACGGTCGCAGCTTCTGCTAACTCTTCAGCAGAAAGGTTAACGTTATATTCCGAATCAATACGGGCAATAAGGATAAGTGCCATCATAGAACTCCAGCCATCTAGCTGCCTAAATGCAGTTTCTCCAACTATCAATCCTTTAGGCAAATCTTCAAACTCCTCTTCAATGTGGGCAATAAAACTAACTAGTTGCATAGCAGATATTATGTAGGCTAAATTACTAAAAATGGTCGGGTGAATATTAAATTAGTCATTCATTGACTCACAATCAATAAAAAAAACTGCCAAAAAGCTCATTAATCAAACTTGTTAGGTCACTGGTACAATATTAATTTCCATCTTTGTGTTGATAGAGCGATGAGAAACAACCTACTTACTTACCTTTTTATTGGCCTATTGGCAACCTTAACGTCGTGCACCAAAACAGAAGCCCCAAACTGCCAAAGTGATGCTTTTTGGGCCGACATTACGATTGAAAATACCAGTTACAACACACTTACACCATGTAGCGAATGGCATTTGGTGGTTGATTCTACTGCGCAGAGTGTAAGCTCGGAAGCTACCTTAGGTTTCCGCTTCTCAAATGTTACCAATAAATTTTATCTGCAGAAAGGCGATACCACATCAGGCAC
>CAIOSU010000479.1 GCA_903861055.1 uncultured bacterium | reverse complement strand
GTGCCGCATATTTATTTATACCGATGGATGGCGCACAAAAGGAGCATTTAAAGGCATATGGCATAGCCTATTGGGTGGTGAGCAATGGGGTAGAGGTAGATTGGCTATTGAATTATCGCGGTGGAAGTTTTGCCTTTCCGCACCTTAAGCAAATGGAAAGTGAGTGTTTGATAAGAGGCGTGAGCTATGAAATGATTGCCGATGCGCAATACAACCGTATAGTGGCCGATATAGCCAACCCCGAAGCGAACATGGATGTGGTGAAGCTGGAAAAGACTCCGAGAATTGCCGTTTATTCACCCAAAAACAAGCTGCCTTGGGATGATGCCGTTACTATGGCCCTTACTTATGCCGAGATACCCTACGATGTGATATATGATGATGAGGTATTGAACGGGGACTTGCCTAAGTATGATTGGTTGCACTTGCACCACGAAGATTTTACGGGCCAATTCGGTAAGTTTTGGTCGAGATACCAAAATGCCCCTTGGTACCTAGAAGATGTGCGCCTACAAGAAAGCACTGCCGCTAAGTTTGGCTACAAAAAAGTGTCGCAATTGAAGCTGGGCGTTGCACTTAAAATCAAAAACTTTGTGTTAGGTGGCGGTTTTTTGTTTGCCATGTGCTCGGCTACCGATACTTATGATATTGCTCTTGCTGCAGAAGGTTTAGATATTTGCGATTACATGTACGATGGCGACGCCGCCGACCCGCAAGCGCAGCAGAAACTCGATTTTAGTAAATCGCTGGCCTTCCGCGATTTTAGTTTGATACAGAATCCATATCAATACGAGTACTCAAATATTGATGCCACCGAAACCCGCAATGTGCCCAACGATTTGGATTATTTTACTTTGTTCGATTTTTCGGCCAAATGGGACCCAGTGCCTACTATGCTTACCCAATGCCATACGCGCACCATTAAAGGTTTTATGGGCCAAACTACCTCGTTTGTAAAAGGAGTAATGAAGCCTGAAGTATTGATTATGGGCGAGAATAAATCGGCCAGCGAAACGCGCTACATACACGGGGAGTTGGGCAATGGCATGTGGACTTTTTATGGCGGCCACGACCCAGAGGATTTCCAGCACTTTGTAGGCGACCCGAAAACCGATTTGGCCTTGCACCCTAACTCACCAGGCTACCGCTTGATATTGAACAACGTACTGTTCCCCGCGGCGAAGAAGAAAAAACAAAAAACCTAGGTAAGCAGATTTTTAGGATTACACCGATGGTGCAGATGCAGAATAGTTAAAGGGTATACACGCTCAACGTTTTGCCTTTGTAAATAATTCGCGCCTTTTCGGGTAAGGTTGTTTCTGGTTTAATGAGGTACCATTTATTGGGCATATCGTTGTGTACCGAGATGCTATATAGGCGGTTTAAATAGGCCTTTAACTGGTACTCATCCACAAACTGGTACAATGGGTCGGCTATTACATTATCTCCTTGCAATAAATCATGTATCTGTTCCGCGTCAGTCAGCATGTCCCCATCGCGGAGCATGCTGCCGTAATTACATACCGATACCGAAACCATACCCGTAATAGCCACTAACGATAGCCAACCAATTGCTTTGTGCAAAATTGAAGCGCGGTACTTATCCATAAGAATTGAAACCACCTCGGCAATAATCAGCGCAAAGCCAATAGCGAACACCGGAATAGCAGGTATTACATAAAAAGCACTTTGCTTATTGCTTAACATGATAGGCAACGTAGCGCATAGGCCCAATATTAAAAATCGGTAGGCTGCTTTGTTTCCCAAATCAACTTTGATGTTATTGAGCCACTTGGTTTTAGTGGCGCCATATGCGGCAATAACGATTACCAGAATGGGCAACAAGGCCTTCAGTAGGAAAGGTAGTATCCTCAACCTAGCTATCACTGAAGCATCAGAAGGGTTTAACGAAGGTATTAGCTGCGCTTCAAAGTAGGCTCTGATATAAGAGTTGCCCTCAGGTAGCACCCAAATTGCCAGGGCAAGCAGGGTTAGGGCGGTTAAATAAACGGCCATGAATGACAATGCCTTTCGGAGGTTATAGTCTTCATAAGTTCCTACAAAAACTATTGGTGCCGCCAATACAAACATTGCCACAGGGCCCTTGCTCAATAATGCTGCGAAACTAAGCAGTGCCGCAACTATTGCATACAGCCACAACAGCTTGCCACCGCGCATAAACGCAAGCATGACAATTAGTGTGGCGGTGGTAAACATACTCATGGTGTTTTCGAGTAGATTGCTGCTATAGCCCCAACTAATAATAGGGGAGAGTAGCCAAAGCAGGCAAGGTAGCCATACCAGTTTCTTTAACTTATGTTGAGGAACCGCTTTTAGCCATAGTACCCCAATAAGGAGCAGTTGGGCTACGGCGCAAAGCAGCGAGTGCACCTTATCCATATAAAAGGCACTGCCACATGCTTTTAACGTAGTGGCTTGCATGGCAAACGCTAAAGGCGGATGCCCAACGTAAGCGCCATTGGGGCAATTGCACTCTTGCAAACTAAAAAAAGAGCCTATGCCATTGGCGTATTGTTTAGCCACATTGGCATTTATTACCCCATCTAAAAACATGCCGTAGGTAAACAAGTTGGGCAACCATAGCGAAGCCGCGATGGCAATGATGAGCAGGTATAGGGCCAGTTGCGGTCTCAATAGTAAGATAAGTTGTCCAAAAATATGGATAATAATAAAACTGAGACTCCTTGTTGAGCATGGGGTAATTAAAACCCAACCAAAATACTGTAATCACCCGATACCGCTACCTCAGCAATATAGCCACCGCTCACGGTGCGCAGTTCTTTTAGGGTAGCGTTCGTGCCCGTAATGGTTGGTGCGCCAAAACGGTTTGGTATCCATAGTTCGGTTACACCTTCGGTGGTAGTGGTAGCATTTAACTCCATTTCACCAGTATCGGGGTTTGAAGTAAGACTCACGGGCTTGCCTACAATGGCATTGGGGCGCGTGCGGCTCAATATATCCAAGTAGTAAGGATTGGTGTTGCCGGTAAGGTTTGCCGATGCATCAAGCTCAACCAAATGCATGGAAGTAGCGCCATAGTTTGTGCCATCCCAACTAATGCCGTGCGGGTCGCCGGGTGCTTGGCACCATTGCCACCAAGTTGAGCCTGTAAAATAGCTATCTTCGGCAGCAGCAAAACGTTTCACTTTAGCCGCATCGGTGGCAGGGTCTCCAAAAAAGCCCCATTCGCCAATAAAGAAATGGGTGTTGTACGATGCACTGCCCCCATCGTACAGGTTAAAGCCATCTTCAATGGTAAAAGGCAAATTTCCTATCGATTCGAAATAGGAGTGCGGGGCAAAAATCATATTTTCATCCGATGTAAAACCAGCAGGCGGTAGCACAATGCTGCCCAAACCACCAAGGCCAATACCCATTTCAACAAACATAATGTGGCTCAAATTGCCATTTGCCCTTTCGGTAGTGCGAATGGCCGTGATAAGCCTGTTGTAGTAACTGCCAATTTGATCAATGGCCTCTCCTATGGTTACATAGCCAAAGCCGGGTTCATTTATCAGGTCGTAGCCTACCACGTTTTGGTATTGTGCAGTTTCGGCAATCACGGCTTGCCAAGCTTTTATGCAATTGTCTTGTATGCCGCTGCGGTTGTTCCAGAAATGGCCCCATGCGGTTACTACTGCTGGTGCCGATTCCCGAGAGCCATCTACCGTGCACGTCGATTGTCCGTCGGTGTAAGTGGCCCATTCCGGTGCGCCATCCCAGCCCTTGTTGGGCAGTGAGCAAACGGTATCGGCAGGTGTGGCAATGTATTTGCCCCAGGCATCTTGGTGCATATCTAGCAGCACGTACATATCATAGCGGGCAGCATCTTCAATAGCCATTTTAATGCTTTGTATGTAAGCCATATCGTATTGGCCAGGTGTAGGCTCTAGTTTGCTCCAGTTAAATAGTAACCGCACACAATTAAACCCATAAGATGCCATTTGCTCCATATCGCTGCTGGCATATGCTTTAGTGGCAGGCACTGCCGGATTGGCTTGCCAATAGTCGCCAAGCACATTATAATTTACCCCACGCAGCAGCACAAAGCGCCCATCTCGGTCGTATATACCTGCATCGGTGCCCAAGGTAGCGTAGAGGGTTTGGTCGGTTTCGGTTTGGTTATCGTCTTTTTTGCAAGCGCTAAACGTAAGTAGCCATAGAGCGGCTAGCAGGGTGTAGTATTTCATGAGGAGGTAGCGGGTTGGTGTTGGGTATTAAAAATAGTGATTTTTTGATGATAGAGAAGAGCATCGAAAAAATGCTTACTTATTAAAGCCGACATTACCGCCAGTTATTGACCCACAAAAATCCCGTATTTTCGCCCTGCGAAAATCCCCTCCTTGAGAAATAAACGTGCCATCGGGCTGCTGTTTGTAGCCAATAGTATATCAGGCTTTGCCCAGGGCATCAGTATGATAGCCATACCGTGGCACTTCACCAATGTGCTGGGGTTGCCACAATTGTTTGCCCAAATAATGCTACTGGTTTCGGTTATTTCTATTTTTTGGGGCGTGTATAGCGGCTCGCTTATTGATAGGTTCAATAGGCAACGCATTTACATGGGTGTGTGTGTGGCAGGCAGTATCATGTTGGTAGTAGCTGCCACCAAGGGCATGCTCACGGGCGAAATGGATGCGTTTACGGTTGGGGCGGTGTTTGCGGGCACCTTTCTCATTTACAATATCCACTACCCCAACCTTTATGCCTTTATACAAGAAATAAGCGAACCGAAAGATTACGGACGGGTAAGCTCTTATATCGAAATACAGGGCCAGTTTACCACCGCCATTGCAGGGGCTATGGCTGCCATATTGCTGGCAGGCTCTACAGATGGCTTTATTCGGTTGATTGGTTTGGAAATACCCGTAAACTTTACCTTTGAGGGGTGGAGTTTAGAGCAGGTTTTTCTGCTTGATGCTGCCACCTATTTTGTGGCGTTTGCTTTAGTGGCCTTTGTTAAATATGAAGCGGTGGCTACCCGCAAATACGAGCCAGAACCTATATTGCAGCGCATCAAGGTAGGGTTTAGTTTTTTGAAGCACAACCCCATGCTTTTGCTATTCGGCACGTTTGCCAGCAATATATTTGTGGCTATTATTGTCATCAATTTTTTCTTGAAACCAGTTTATGTAGCCGAGCACTTAAAACTGGGCCCTGATGTGTATGCCACCTATGAGATATACTTTGCTTTGGGTAGCCTCTTTGCGGGGCTCATGATACGGCGAATATTTATGCATACCAATACGCCTAAAGCCATTATTATTTTGCATTTGGTGGCAGCAGTGGTGTTTTTTACCTATTCGTTCAATACTAATTTGGTGGTGTTTTTTGGCCTTGCCTTTATGTTGGGGCTGGCCAATGCTGGCTCGCGCATCATGCGCGTTACTTACATGTTTCAGCATACACCCAATCAACTCATTGGTCGCACGGGTAGTGTGTTTATGGTTACCAACTTGCTCATGCGCATTGGTTTTTTAGTGTTGTTTATGCTGCCCTTCTTTTACCACAGCGGTCACATCGTTTGGGTTATGGGCATTTTCGGGGCATTTATGGTAGTTACCGCTCTGGTGTTGGGTTTGTATTATAAACCCATGGTCGATTTGAAGGTAGAGCCTGCGGTAAAAGGGTAGGGCATTTTCCCTCACTGCCTTACAAAATCTACAAACAGAGCGGCAGCTCAAATGGCACCTTCAAAAGATTGCTTCTTTTGCAATAATCATTCTAGTTGCTATCTGTTTGACAATATGGCCATCCCCAATTTTGAATTTGAAATTATCCAGCGCAACAACATTTATCTTTGCCCTCATGAAAGCCTTTGATATAACCTTAGTTACTTGCCACGATTACGAAAACCCGACAAGCACCACAGAATATGTTCAGAATGTATTACTTGAAGACCGATTGATTGCCGAAGCATTGCAAGCCAAAGGCCTTCGGGTGTATCGCACTAGTTGGGATAACCCTGCTTTTGATTGGACTACTACCGGTATGGCAGTGGTGCGAACTACGTGGGATTATTTCAATCGCCCGAAAGAGTTTGCCGCTTGGCTTACTAAGGTACAGCACCTCACAAGGCTTATCAATCCCATCGAGACGCTTCGCTGGAACATGGATAAGCACTACCTGCAAGATTTGGCCAGCCGAGGGGTGAATATTGTACCCACTCGGTTTATTGAGATAGGAGAGACCCAAACCTTGCAGCAACTTGTGAATGCTACCGGTTGGCAGAAAGTGATCATCAAACCCGCCATTTCAGGCGCAGCAAGGCATACCTATCGAATGACCCGAGAGCAGGTACCTGCCCACGAAGCTATATTTAAACAACTAATAGCCGGGGAAGCCATGCTGTTGCAGCCTTTTATGAATACCGTGGAAACCCATGGCGAGGTGTCGCACATGGTATTTGGTAGTAAATACAGCCACTCGGTACTGAAGCGTGCCAAGGCTGGCGACTTTAGGGTGCAAGACGACCACGGTGGCACGGTTTATGCATACGAAGCTAGTGAGGCTGAAGTGCAATATGCTGAAAACGTAACTGCTCAATGCAGCCCTGTGCCTGTTTATGCCCGGGTTGATGTTATGTGGGACAGTAATAACCAGCTGGCATTAGTGGAACTGGAGCTCATTGAACCTGAACTTTGGATGCGCAAGCACCCACAGTCGGCAGGGTTGTTTGCCGATGCTATATTGACTTTATTGTAGTTTTTCACCCAAAAGGTGTTTGATTTTTATTTTTTGACGCAAAGCCAAACTATTTTACTGAAATTACCGTCTTATAAATACTTTTCAGTGTTACTTATCCTTGAAAAACATTTCCAAGAGCCATGAAATTCGTCGGATCAATTTTGTTATGCTTTTTTAGCTTTCAACTATGGGCCATTGAGCCTTATCTCGATTCGTATGAAAAGGTAGTTTCGTATAGTTTGGAGGACCTAAAAGCTTTTTGGAAAAAGGCGAACATCCCTCAGTTTATCGCGCCGCTGAAATATGGGGTCGACTTGTACGAAGTGATATACGTAAGCACCTGGATTGATGGCTCGCCTGTAAGGGCATCGGGTTTGTACTTTGTGCCACAAGGCAAGCGCGATAATTTACCATTGGTTATCTACCACCACGGTACTCGCATTGAAAAAGAGCGAAAAATTAAGCTAGGTGGCGAGCAAGGTATATGCGTTGGTTTTGCGTCTGATGGGTATGCGGTTTTGATGCCCGATTATTTTGGCTTAGGCAAAGGCGAGCAAAAACATTTATACATACATGCTGAAACCGAGGCATTATCGGCCATTGATATGTACCGCAGTGTAAAGGCCTTAAACATAAAAGAAGGTGTTTCGTGGGGCGATAAGTTGTTTCTTACGGGCTATTCGCAAGGTGGTCATGCGGCCATGGCCACACATTTGAAAATGCAACGCGATTTTTTAGACGAATTTAAAGTAACAGCTTCGGCGCCTATGTCTGGTCCTTACGATGTTTCGGGCGATCAAGGCACCGTAATGTTTAAGCCATACTCCCATCCAGGATATTTGCCTTACTTAATTTATTCTTATCAGGAGGCTTATAAATTGGTTGCCGATAGCAGAACACTTTTTAAAGCACCATATGATAGCATATTGCCGCCCCTGTTTGATGGCAACCATTCGATGAATGAGATAAACAAATTACTGCCCGAGGTTCCAAAGGACATGATTGCGGATGACATAGTAAAGGCTTTTTTGGAAGATACGAGTTTTGCTTTCCGCAAAGCCTTGCAAGCAAATGATGTTTACGACTGGAAACCCGAAGTGCCCGTGCTATTGTGTTATTGCCAAAGCGACGAGCAAGTGAATTACAAAAACTCGCTTAAAGCAGAGCAGACCATGAAACGCAACGGTGCCCAAAACGTGAAATTGCGGCACAGTGGCAAAAAGTTTGGGCATGGTACTTGCGCGCTTTATACCTCTTTATACACTAAAATGTGGTTTGACAGTTTTGTTGATGGCAGCACAACTGGCAAGAAAGGTCCCGTTTTTAAGCGCATGCTAATTAACATTAGTAAAGCAAAACTGCTACACGACCAAAAGAAACGTGCGCGCAAGAAAGTTAAAGATGCCAAGAATGAGGCGGGCAAGCAGCGGAGTTGAACATTTGTAAGACCGTTGATGTTTAATTAACCATGATTCTGTTATCAATTCTTTATTCCTACTTTTACATCGGTGAAGATTTATAGGAACATTCTTAATGTAACGTTTTGCCTGCTGCTTTGTGTGCAGTTGGTGAATATGTCGTTATTTGTTCCTTCGTGGATGCATCCTGGGAATGTGAAGGCTGACTTAACGGAAAGCCTGCTAGAGTTGATAGTGGAGGGTCTTGTCCACGACGCTGACATGACTTATGCCAACATGGATGATACGGCCACAAGCAGCATTTCACTTAACGAAGAAACACTGGAAGACCTGCACTTAACCGAAACAACCGATATTGATTTTCTACTGCTCACTTTCTCTGATGTTGAGCATAATTATTACCGATATACTCCCGACATAAAAAACCATGTTTTTTCTGTCGTTATGCCCCCTCCCGATTTTTGCTGATTGAAAAGAATTTCGCTTTACACCAAGTTGTGCTTGCGTGCTCCTTTTTAATTGATTGTCTTACGACATTAGCAAATCTTCATGAACATTAAGCTTTACATGTGCATGGTCTTCCTGACCGAATCATTACTATTTCTATTTCAAGGTAAACTATATCCTGCGCACTCATTTACCATGCCTGTATTGGTTAGCAAGCCCTTGTACCATCCTTTAAATCATTTGGTACAATGATAAAGCCAAAAGGTTTGTTTAGTGAGCTACAAAGTGATGCCCCTGCTGGGTTAGTTGTCTTTTTAGTTGCGTTGCCCCTTTGCCTCGGCATAGCCTTGGCGTCGGGCGCCCCTCTGTTTGCAGGTCTTATTGCGGGTATTGTAGGTGGCATTGTGGTTGGCTCGCTCAGTGGGTCGCCGTTAAGCGTAAGTGGCCCTGCAGCAGGGTTGTTTGCAATTGTGCTTGGAGCCATTGAATCGCTTAAAGAATTTGATGTTTTCTTGGTTGCAGTAGTTTTGGCGGGAGCATTACAGGTATTACTTGGCTTTGCCAAAGCGGGTATTGTAGGGTATTATTTCCCGTCGGCGGTAATAAAAGGTATGTTGGCTGGTATAGGTATTACCCTAATAATCACCCAGTTTCCGCATGCTTTAGGTTACGACTTGGCCGCTATGGAAGACGAAGCCATTAGCCTGCCAAGCGGTAAGGCGTTATCAAATAAGTTTGTGGAGGGCCTTTATGTTATTTGGTTGGCCATAAACGAGTACCAGCTTGGGGCCGTTATTATTGCCTTATCAACTATGTTCATTTTATTGGTTTGGGATAACCCAAAACTAAAGCAGTTTAAGTTTTTCAAGGTAATACCAGGTGCATTGTTGGCTGTTATATTGGGTGTTGCGCTCAATCAAGCATTTGCCCTTTTTAGCCCGGGCTTAACCCTTTCCGATGGGCATTTGATTCAGTTACCGGTGGCAAAGTCGCCAGCCGAGTTTGCATCCTTCTTTACGTTTCCCAATTTTAAGGGTCTTGCCAAT
>CAIOSU010000478.1 GCA_903861055.1 uncultured bacterium | reverse complement strand
CTCTCCTACGGTTACCTATGGTAAACGGTCCACTTCGTTTGAGCTCATAGGGGTAACTCCTAGTTATCGTTACCTCGAAAACCTTACTATGACCAGTGGGCGGTTTATAAACGAAACAGACCTTATTGAAAGCAAAAAAGTAACTGCTATTGGTAAGCTAGCCTTCGAACAGCTATTTGAGCCCGGCGAAGATGCACTAGGAAAATACATATCCGTTAACGGCATCAATTATAAAGTTATTGGCGTGTTTACCGACCCAGGTGGCGAACGCGATATGCAGCGCATGTATGTGCCACTGTCTACGTCGCAAAAGCTTTACGAAAAACCCAATAAAGTAGATCAGATAATTTTAATGATTCCGGGAGATGATGTTGCTGGCAGCAAACTGATAGAAGAAGATGTAACCAAACTGATACAAGACAAGTACTCCATTAGCCCAGACGATAAAAAGGCCGTAAGTTTTTACAACAATGTAAAGAACGTAGCTCAAATAAGGCAAGTTTTTACGGCGCTCAATATTACCATGTGGGTGGTTGGCCTTATGACTATATTGATAGGCATTGTGGGCATAGGCAATATTATGGTGATAACCGTAAAGGAACGCACCCGCGAAATAGGCATACGCAAAGCATTGGGCGCCACCCCTGCCTCTATCGTATTTATGATATTGCAAGAAGCATTGCTTATGACCGTATTTGCTGGCTATTTGGGTTTGCTTGCTGGCATTGGTCTTATTGAGTTAATCGGTAGCCTTATGAGCGATGCCGGTGTTGACCAACATGGCCGCACCAACAGCTACTTGGGCAAGCCAGAAGTGGATTTGGAAGTGGCTGTTGCAGCTACTGTGATATTGATAATTGCTGGGGTAATTGCAGGTTTGATTCCGGCATTAAGGGCTGCTAGGGTTAACCCAATAACTGCTATAAGGGACGTTTGAGGAATGTACGATTTGCGAGGTACGATTTACGATTTACGAGGTAGGAGGTACGAGGTACGATTTAATGGTTATGAGGTACGAGGCACAAATGAAATTGAGTTTAAAAATTGATTTAGTTAGTGAAATAAAAAAAATCGTACCTCGTACATCGTACTTCGTACCTTAAAAGATGGATAAATTTCTCGAAATATTAAGCACCATGGCACGCAACCCTTTGCGCACCTTCCTCACGTCGATGGGGGTGTTTTGGGGTATATTAATGCTGGTATTGTTGCTTGGTGCGGGCAATGGGCTGCAAAACGGCATCAGGGCCATGTTCGAAGGTTTAGACATGAACAGCATGTTCGTTTGGGGCCAAAAAACAACCATGCCGTATAAAGGTTTTAAGCCTGGCCGAACCTACGATTTCAAAAATGGGGACGTAACCGCCCTAAAAGAGCAAGTACCCGAGCTTAAGTACGTTTGCCCCCGCGGCCAGTTGGGCGGATATGGCAACGATAACAATGTAGGTCGAAACACCAAAACCGGCAACTATACGGTTTGTGGCGACTATCCTGAAATCATCCACATACAACAAATGAAAATGACCAGCGGTCGTTTCCTCAATTATAACGATATAAACGACAAGCGGAAAATTTGCGTTATCGGTCAAAAAATAGTGGACGAACTATACGAGCCAGGCGAAGATGTATTGGGCTCGTACATAAAAATACAAGGGGTGTTTTTTCAGGTAGTTGGGGTATTTACTATCAACAAATCGGGCCAAGAGGCTATCAGAGATCTCAATACCATTTATGTGCCGTTCTCTACTTTTCAGCGCGTATTCAATTGGGGAGAAACTGTTGGTTGGTTTGCCCTTTCGGTAAAACCCGGCATCGACCCCTACGAAGCCGAACAAAAAGTGAAAAAAATATTGCTCAGCAGGCATCATATAAGCCCTGAGGATACAAGAGCGGTTGGCTCATTCAACGCGGCCACCGAATCGGCTAAGTTTAATACCCTGTTCGCGGGTCTCAATCTCATTATCCTTATAGTAGGCATGGGTACCCTTTTTTCTGGCGGCATAGGCGTAATGAACATTATGCTCATATCCGTTGCCGAGCGTACTAAAGAAATAGGTATACGCAAAGCCATGGGCGCTACACCGGGCAATATATTAGTTATGATTATTAGCGAAGCCATCATTGTTACGTTTCTATCGGGCTTTATTGGTTTGGCCCTGGGCATAGGTATTATCGACTTATTGGACTATGCCATAGGCGTGCCCGTGCAAGGCGCTGAAGGCGAAGCCAGTATGTTCCGTAGGCCCGAAATAGATGCCTGGGTGGCCATTATGTCGGTAGTAGTGCTTATCGTTATTGGGGTGTTTGCAGGCTGGTACCCCGCTAGCAGGGCCGTAAAAATAGACCCGATAAAAGCGTTGAGAACAGAATAAGTGCAGATGAGAGATAAGAAATGAGAGATAAGAAATTAGAGATAAAAACCATGGACCATGGACCGTCGACCATGGACTTTTAAACTTGATACAAAAGAAATAAAATGAAAAAAGTACTCGTTACGTTGTTTTTGGTTATTCTAGTGGGCATGCTAGGCTATGTGGGTTACTACCTTTTTGAGAAGAGCCAAAAAGCCCCGGTTATTTATGAAACCTCCGCACCATTCAAAACCGATATTGTGGTGAAAACCGTTGCCAACGGAGCCGTTGAACCACGCAAAGAAGTAACCCTTAAACCACAGATTAGTGGCATTATTGACGAGCTATTTGTAGTGGCAGGCCAAAAAGTAAAAAAAGGGCAGAAAATAGCGCGCATTAAAATAATACCCGATGATGTGAATTTGGGCAATGCCGAATCGTCGGTAAACAAAGCCAAATTGGCTATGGAGCAAGCAAAAATAGAATTTGAGCGCCGGAAAAAGCTTTACGAAGCCAAGGCCATATCAGAGGTTGAGTATCGCCAATTTTTGTTCGACTACGAGCAAAGCAAAGAGGATTACGCCAATGCACTCAATACTGTTCAGTTAATAAAAGAAGGTATTAGCAGCCGCAGCAAACAAACCACTACCATAGTATTGGCCACTATTGACGGGATGGTATTGGATGTGCCCGTAAAAGTAGGCACACAAGTAATACAAAGTAACACCT
>CAIOSU010000477.1 GCA_903861055.1 uncultured bacterium | reverse complement strand
CTATTTTGGCGTATAATAATAAGCACCAACATACGAGCGTTTATAGCGCGACCACAAAATTTTTGAACTCCAAGATGAGGTATAGCATTCTTTTTCTGCTTATTGTAACA
Organism: uncultured bacterium; assembly: GCA_903861055.1. Lineage (GTDB taxonomy): Bacteria > Bacteroidota > Bacteroidia > Chitinophagales > CAIOSU01 > CAIOSU01. Next base: position 4,373 of record CAIOSU010000477.1, on the reverse strand, counting down.
TTGGGTACAAGCCAAGCATGGTCGCAAAAGCTTGCCATTGGCCAATGGTACACACATTTACCTCAGCGCAATGCTAGGCAGTTAGTTGATACTGGAGATGAAATTTTTACCCTTACCGATGTATACTATTTTTCGGTGGACAAAAATTCAGGCGAAGTGAACCTGTACGACAAGGTTTGGGGCCTTAGCGATGTGCAAGTTGACCACTTAGCATACGCAGCAAATAACAAAGCCCTGATTGTAGCTTATCGCAATACCAATATCGATTTGATTTTAGAAGGTAACACCATCATCAACGTATCCGATATTTTAAGAAAGAGCATTAGCGGTATCAAAGAAATAAACCAAATAGTAATAGCTGGCAACACGGCATACTTTGCCACAACCTTTGGCATTGTAGTGTTCAATATAGAGAAGGAAGAGTTTAGCGACACCTATATTATTGGCGATAATGGGGGCCAAGTATCGGTAATAGATTTAGCCCTTACCACCGATAGCATTTATGCTATCTCTTCGGAAGGCTTGAAAGTAGCCACCCTTTCGGGCGTAAACTTAGCCAACTACCAAAACTGGCAGAACATAGGTACCCCCAGCGGAATGCCAACCGCAAACGGCAAAAATATTGAGATGCTGAATGACTCTATTTATGCCCTCTTTGGCAACAAGGTTTATAAAGGATTGAACGGCGTTTGGAATGAATATTTTGTGGATACCAACTTTACCATAACCGCTATAAAAAGCACCGGCAACCACCTCATGGTTTTGCAAACCAACCCAAACCTGCAAGGCAGGCTTAGTTATAAAAACGAATCGGGTGTTTGGCAAAACATAACCGCCCCCAATTTCAATATCCCATCTGATGTAGTGTGGGATGCGGATGGAACACTTTGGGTATCTGACGAATTCCAGGGCTTAGTAAAGTATGTTTCAGCGGCAGATATAAAGCCTATTGTGCCCAATGGCCCCAACTCTTTCTCTATAACCGGCATGAGCTACAAAGGCGGCGTGCTTTGGGCGGCACCGGGTGGCGCCGATGCCAACTGGGACTATAACTACAACGATGGCGGTTTTCTTTCGTTAGAGAACAATTTTTGGGGACAGTATAATCAGTTTTTTATTCCACAGTTGGCGGGGGTACTCAATATATTTACCGTTGAAACGGACCCAAGCACCAGTAACGTGTATTTTGGTTCGTTTTGGGATGGCCTATTGGTTTGGGACGGAACAACGCTTACAAAATACAACCAAACTAATAGCACCCTCGAAGGAGCCGTTGGCGATGAACAGCGCACCCGCATAAGCGCCTTGAAACTAGATGAGGCCGGCAATTTATGGATTGCGAACCATGGGGCGGTTTCGCCGCTGCATGTGTTGTCGCCCGATGGGGTAATGACCAAGCTGAGAACACCACAAATTTCCTTAGGTTCGGTTTCGGATATTGTGATTGACGATTTTGGGCGCAAATGGGTGGCCTTGCCCCAAAGCAGCACCCAAGGCATTCTGGTTTACGACCACGGAGCTGATGTAGCCAATACCTCAGACGACCAAACGAAAATATTAACTAGCCAAGTAGGCAATGGCGCATTGCCCAACAACGATGTAATAGCCCTAGCCAATGATAAATCTGGGCAAATATGGGTTGGTACCACTGAGGGTATTGCCGTATTTTATTGCGCTGGTTCGGTACTTACACAAGGTTGCGATGCACAAAGGATAATAGTAAGCCGAGATGGGTTTAATGGTTATTTGCTTGAAAACGAACGGATAAACGACATATTAGTAGATGGTGCTGACAGAAAATGGGTAGCCACCAACAGCGGCCTGTGGGTATTCTCGCCCGACGGAACAGAAGAGCTTGCCTACTATAACGAAGAAAACAGCCCACTGCTATCAAACAACGTTATAAAATTGGGATACGATGGCGAGCACGGCATTATGTATATCAGCACTGGCAGGGGCCTTATGTCGTTGCGCACCGAAGCTACCGAAGCTACCGATGCCTATCTTGACCCGATTGAAGTTTACCCAAACCCTATACGTGAAACCTACAATGGCACTATTGCCATAAAAGGATTGCCCGCCAATGCCGAAGTAAGGATAACCGATATAACAGGCGAGTTGGTATACCAAGCAACTGCCTTTGGCGGCCAAGCCGTATGGGACGGAAGAGACTACACGGGCCGTAAGCCCAAAACCGGTGTTTACTTGGTGTTCTCCATCAACGAGGAGGGTACCGCTTCGCAACCCACCAAGTTACTATTTATCAAGTAACAAAACCAGTATCTTTAGGCTTGAATGCTGGTAAAAACCCATGGTTTGGTATTACATACGCTTAAGTACTCCGAAACGAGTATTGTAAGCCGTATTTTCACGCGAGAGCTTGGGCTACAGTCGTATATGGTAAACGGCGTGCGCAGCACCAAGGGCAACAAAGCTGCATTATTCAGGCCAGGCAACATACTCGAGCTGGTTTCCTATTTCAAACGGGAGCACAAGGGCCTACAGCGATTGAAGGAGTTCAACTTTGGTGTTGTATACCAGCAATTACCGTTTCATATTATCAAGAGCTCATTGGCACTGTTCATTATTGAGGTTTTGAATAAGGTATTGAGCGAAGAAGACCCAAACCCAGAGCTGTACGACTTTATTGAAGGCTCCTTTATAGGGCTTGACACTACCGATGTTGATCTAGGCACTTTCCATTTACGATTTCTTGGTATGCTGGCCATGCAACTTGGTTTCCACCCAGGCGGGAAATTTGAGCACAGCACCCCTTATTTTGATTTGAAAGAAGGCCTTAGCTATGCACAAGCGCCTAACCACAGTAATTACTTGACCGCTAGGCAAACCGCATTTTTTTTCAATGAATATCTCAATAGCCCTTTAGACATTGCCGAAAGGCGTTCGTTGCTCGAAAAGCTGCTGTACTTTTACACCCTCCACATCGATAATTTTGGGGAAATAAGGTCGTGGGAGATACTTAGGGAAGTGCTTAGCGCTGCCGCCAGCCCACCAAGGCCATAATTGCCCATAACCCAAAAGCGCCAAACCCAAACCACGATAAATAGCGTAAAGCTGGCTTATTGAACATGAAACTAACCTGATGTTTACCAGGTGGTAAATTTACGGCAACCAACGTTTCACAAAAAGGGACAATAGGCGATTTGTTTCCGTCAACGGTAGCTTCCCAGCCCAAAAAGTTAGCTTGGCTCAGCACCAACTTGCCGCCTGTTTGGCTTTCGGCATCGAGCAATGCGGTACCTGGGCCCCATTGCTGCCAGCTTACTTGACCATTGCCCGCTTCAAAAAACGCCAATGGATTGGCCAAAGCCACTTCCAAACAAGCGGTTTCGTTAAACAAAGCGGTTTGCTTTAATTGAAACGGATTGAAACCCAAGTGCCCCACTTGCTTGTACAGCGTATGATGATTGTAATAGGTAGGCCACAACGCCGCTTCAACATCAAAGGCGCTACCCAACAGCCTATCGGTTGGCAGCGGGAAACCCTCAGGCAGCTTGTACTCTTCGGCCAAATAACGATGCATTTTTCGGTGAGAGATAATACTTGCAGGCACATTGAACTGGGTACTTACCAGCAACTCAACCACTACCCATAGCAGCAACGGTGCGGGTATTGGCCTGCTGCGTTGCCTAAATAACCAGTATAACAAAAGCAACAACCCAATCACCAACAAACCTTGCGTAAACAATAGGTGGCCAAACTTAAGCCCTTCGTAATAGGCCGGAAACTCGCGCATGTTGAACAATGGCGGGAAAGCAAGACCGTAGCCTTGCCAAGCCGCAAAGCCCAATAGTATTGAAATGCCTGCTATCAAAAGGGCAATGACCCTAAAGGGCATTGATGCTTTTTGATTTGAGTTGAGAAAGACCATAAAATACTGCAAGCCGCTGGCTGCTACAACCATGGCCCCAACTATCCAATAAAGCCTGAAAATGCTCGGGAAACGAAATTTGTCCAAGGCAGGCAAATAGGTTGCCATCCACGCTCTTACGGGCAATGCCTCGCCCAAAGCTGCCGACAGCGCAATAATTGCCATGGCAACAAAAAACACCTTATACTTGACCTTTCCATATACTAGGCCTGGTAGCAAAAAAAACACCGTAATGAGGCCCATATAGCCGTTTATCATAGCAATATTGCTCTTGTAATGACCGGTATCGGCACTTACGGCATAAGGTAAAACACTTGATACCAAGCTTTTAGGCGAGTATGGCCCAAATAGTATTTGGGCAATGGTAAGTGGCTTGCTCCTGGCCGTTTCAGGGAATACCTCAACCAAGGAGTATACATACCCCGCCGATAGTATAAGCGATACCAACAATGCAAGCAGACTATAGGCCATTAAACTTGCT
>CAIOSU010000476.1 GCA_903861055.1 uncultured bacterium | reverse complement strand
TCAAACAAAACAACGCTTGTCCCGATAAAAAGAGGATTCTAACAAAAAGATGCTCAATAATCGGCAGCGTAGCGCAAACGCTGGTCAAATTGGTCTTGACTTACATATTCGCCGGCGTAGGTGTTTTCCCTAAAGTAAACATCACTGGCTTTAGAGCCTCTAAATATGGCCGCATCAATGGTCATATATTCAAAGAAGGCTTTGGTAAGGTCGGCATCGGTAAAGTTGGCGCGTTTGATGTTACCTTTCAAAAATTTGGCACCTTTCAGGTTGGCACCCGTAAAATCTGCCAAAAACGAGCATTGCTCAAAAATAATACCCTCCAAGTTGGCCCCAGCCAACGAACCGGCAATGTGCAGGCCCGCAAAACGAGTTTCGCCGGCTTCTATCTGACTGAGTAATTCGGATGCTTTCATGATATTGAAGATAAAAAAATTTCTTTTTACGGTGTACTATTTTTCCTATCCTTTTTTAGTTGAACGGGCTTTAACAAAGCAATCGGTTAAACCTAAAACGCTCATTATTAACCTTTTATGATAAAAGTTGATAGATAAAACAATTGGCTATTTAATATGCTTTTGTAGCCTACTTATTGTATCGGTCATTGGCATGTAACCAATATTTAACACAGCAAAATGCCTAAAACAAAGGATAAAATTTTAACTTTAAGCAGCTAAAAACCTGCTCTATATGTTTCGAAATTTCTACCTTCTAAGTCTAGTGTTTGCCATGGCTTGTTTGCCATCAGTATTGCACGCCCAAGAATATGCCAGTTTAAAGCGCTTGAGCTTGGATACAACCTTGGCACCATTTTACCATGGCGTTGCATCGGGCGACCCGCTTGCTGATGCCGTAATTATCTGGACCCGCGTAACTACACCCGATACGGGCACCATTACCGGCAACTGGCATGTCGCTACTGATACGCTGTTTAACAACACTTTAAAGCAAGGCCAGTTTTCTACGGATGCGGCCAAAGATTTTACGGTGAAGCTTGACGTGACCGGCCTACAAGCCAATACGTTTTATTATTATCGGTTTGAGTATAACGGCCGTTTTTCGCTTACAGGTCGCACTAAAACGGCCCCTACTGGAAACGTAAGTAACTTGCGTTTTGCAGTGGTGTCTTGCTCTGACTATGAAAATGGTTATTTCAATGCTTATGAGCACTTAATGCACCGTAACGACTTTGATGCCGTAATACACCTAGGTGATTATATTTACGAATATGGTGCTGGCTCTAGCCTGCCAGATAGAAATCACGAGCCCGCAAACGAAATAACTACTCTGAGCGACTACCGTGGTCGTTTTAGCCACTACCATCTGGATGCACAGTTGCGTGGTTTGCACCAAAACTATCCGTTTATTACTATTTGGGACGATCATGAAAGCGCGAACAACTCATGGAGCGGTGGTGCACAAAACCATACACCGGGCACCGAAGGTAACTGGAGTGACCGATTGAACAATAGCAAAACAGCCTACTTTGAGTGGATGCCGATACGCGACCAAGCTGCTCCTAATGAGTTTAGAGGATACCGCAACATAAACTATGGCAATTTGGCCGATGTAGTGGTAATTGATACCCGTATTGAAGGCCGTGAGGAGGAAACCTCTAACACTGCTGTAATTAGCGACCCTAACAGGACTTTACTAGGCGCTGACCAAGCTGATTGGTTGGAACTTCAACTGCAAGACACAACTACGCAATGGAAGATTGTTGCCAACCAAGTAATGATGGCCCCACTTGCTTTAGGTGGCACTATACTAAACCCCGACCAATGGGATGGATACCAAGCCGAGCGTAACCGGATTTACAACAATGTCATTAACAATGATATTGAAAATATGGTGGTTATAACAGGCGATATACATACGTCATGGGCTAACAATTTGCTGAGTTCCGGCACTGCTGTAGGTGTAGAGTTTGTAACTACAAGCGTAACCTCAAGCTCTGGAAACTTTCCTGTTGGTAGTGGCGCCATTAGCGCTTTATTGCCACACGTGAAATATGTGGACTTGACCAAAAAGGGCTACTTAATATTAGACATCAACGCTACCCGCACCCAGTCCGATTTCTATTATGTAAATACCATTACTGCCTTAGATACTACAACTACCTTTGGTGTAGCTTGGTACACCAACGACGGTGCAAATACCCTTACACAGGGCACGCAATCGGTAGCAAGCACAGTTAATGTGCCTCTGGCGCCAAAACTACCTGGGATTGCGGTTGGCATTAAAACACCACAGCCTACCGAGTTGGTTCTAGTTGGCGCTTTCCCGAATCCTTTCCACGACCAATTTGTGGTGCAGTACTTTTTGCAACAACCAGGTAGCGTAACCGCTTACTTTTATGACCTTGCTGGAAAGCAAGTGGCTTCGCAAGAGCTGGGTTTTAGCAACGAAGGTATAAACCTTGCCAACGTAAACGGTAGCAAACTACCTGCTGGTAGTTACATACTGGTACTAGATAACGGCAAGCAAACCTACCGCAAGCAAGTGGTTAAGGTTAACTAGTTTGTTTAATCAATTGATTTGGTCAATATAAAAAGAGACGCCTTGCAGCAAACTGCAAGGCGTCTCTTTTTAAAACAATGAGTTATACAATCGCAGTAATATCGCTTGAGGCTTGCAATATTACAAACTGTTCAGCCACCTTCTTATGGGGTTTAGCTTTGGGTAGTCTTCTTTGGCCTTGGCAATAAGGTCGTTAAACATGGCATACATGCTTTCTTCTACTTCTTTGCGCACGGCGCGCTGTGCGGCCAAATCTTCTTGTTTGCCTGCATATTGCGCTGTATCGATAGGTTTGCCAAAGGCGTAATAAAATTTGGCGGGTTTAGGTATAAAAGTTGGGCCAATGCCACGCACCAGTGGTGGAATGTGGTCGCCGTTTTTCAAGAATTTTTGGGCAATACCGGTTTTTTTAAGCAAATCGCCTAGTTTGCTGTGCATTACCTCATTGCTGTCAATCAATATATCGTAGGCATCATCGCCCCCAACGCCCGCAATAGGGATAATTTGGTAACCATGTTCAATGGCCATGTGCGCAAAGCCCAAGCGGTTTTTCCAGGTAAGCTTGTATTTTTCGCCTTTTTGCTTGCACACTTCGCGGCCACCGCCGGGGTATACCAGTATGTGCTCTTTTTGATTCATGAGCTCCGCACAGTTTTTGCGAGTGCCGCGCACGGCGCCGCCAATAGAGGTGAGCAAATCGCGCCAAACGGGCACCTCGTAGTGGAAGTTGTCAACCAACGATCGCACAAACACTCCCTTTTTTTCATACAGCTCGGCGCCGAACATGGGCCCGTCGAACAAGCCAAAAACCGTGTGGTTGGTTACAAACAGGGTCGGTTTGGTGGGGTCTACACTTTCAATACCATAAAACTCAGGCGTAAAGTACTCAAACATCGGGCGGGTTAGATTCTTTACGAAAGAAAGCGTTGGAGGGTCAAAGGGTAGCTTGTGTGCGTACTCTTCTGCCTTATCGGTTGCCTTGGTTTGAGGTGCCATGCTGTTTGGTTTTATCCGTTAAAGTTAACTAATTTAGTAAATACCTGCTGGAAATCAGGTTTTAGTGACAAACCAAATACTTTGCCATAACTTGGGGTATTTACCCATCGCAAAGTAATAGTTTGATTAGATAACGACTCGCTTTAAGTATGAACGATATTACAATTTACATGTTTCCGGGCTTGGGTGCCGACGAAACCATTTTCAGAAACCTACACTTACCGGGATACAATATAAAACACATCCGTTGGATAAAGCCCTTAAATGGTGAAACAATAGCCGATTACGCCAAAAGGCTACAATACCAAATTGACCCCGGCACACGACCCGTGTATTTTGGTCTGTCGTTTGGCGGTATGATAGCGCAAGAAATGGCCAAACGGTTAGAGCCCGAATTGACCATAATTGTATCGAGCATCAAAACACAATACGAGAAGCCACTACAAATGAAGCTGGCACAGCAAATAAGGCCACATAAATACGTACCGTCCCTCTTAGCCATCGAGTTCGATTTTTGGTACCCTTGGGCATTTGGTAAAACCACCAAAATGGAGAAATCCTTCATTAAAAAAATGGCTAAAGGCATCCACCCCGATTTTACCGATTGGGCAACCGATGCGGCCATTAACTGGGATAATACCGAGATAGTGCCCAACCTAGTGCACATACATGGCAATAAGGACAATCTTTTCCCGAGCTGCTACCTCAAAAACAAAGACTTTATTTTGGTAAAAGGAGGCACCCACTTTATGGTTTACAATCGTGCCGACGAGGTGGCCAATATTGTTTTGGAGAAACTAGCATGGCTAAAGCAAGTGAATAAGTTGAGGAAGGTGGGGTAACCATTGATTCGGAAGTCTAGTTTTAGCGATTTTTCAAAAACAATTCCTTTTCAAAACCGTTAATCAAGCCAATGAGGGTTAAAACTCCTATTTTTACCTTGTAGCAGAGGCAAACCTTACTATGACTCCATCAGAAGATATTACATCGGCTTCTTCGTTGATAAACGATCCAACCGCCGTGCAGCGGAAACAAGACCATATTGAACTGGCCTTGCAGAGTCGAGTGCCCGGCGAAGAAATAGACCACCGGTTTTATTACGAACCATTAATGGCCGCCCATCCGAAGCAGCTTAAAGAAAGGCAGTTTTTGGGTAAAACCTTGCGCGCCCCAATATGGATAAGCAGCATGACGGGCGGCACAGCCATGGCAGGTACCATAAACCGAAATTTGGCGCAAGCTTGTGCAGAGTTTGGTTTGGGCATGGGCTTGGGTTCGTGCAGGGCGTTGTTGGATAGCGATGAGTTTTTCGAAGACTTCAACCTCCGCCCCATTATTGGCAATAGCCAGCCGTTTTACGCCAACTTGGGCATAGCGCAGGTAGAGCAATTACTGGCAAAAGGCCAAGGAGAGAAGATACAGGCCATGGTGCACAAGTTGCGTGCCGATGGCCTGTTTATACACGTAAATCCGCTGCAAGAGTGGCTGCAACCCGAGGGCGATGCTATAATAAAACCACCTATTGATACTATACAACAGTGCTTAGAGTTGGGCGTTAAAATAATCGTAAAGGAAGTGGGGCAAGGCATGGGTCCCGATAGCTTGAAAGCATTGCTGCAACTACCATTGGCAGCTATTGATTTTGCGGCGCACGGTGGTACCAACTTTTCAAGGTTGGAGCTACTGCGCGATAGCGAGCAAAAGCAACAAGTATTTGGGCAATTGGCCCATGTTGGCCATACTGCAGAAGAGATGGTAGACCTAGTTAATGGACTAATAGCAATATTGGGCGAGAAGGCTCAAGTGCGCGAGTGCATCATTTCGGGAGGAGTAGGTACTTACTTAGATGGGTACTGGCTAATGCACAAGTTGCGCTGCAATAGCGTTTATGGGCAAGGTTCGGCATTTTTGAAACACGCACAAGGAGACTATGCGGCCTTGCAAGAGTTTGTAAAATACCAAGTAGAGGGCCTTAAAGTAGCCGAAGCCTTTTTGAAGGTTAGATAATTTTGAGGTACGATTTACGAGGTACGATTTAAAAAAGTAAAAAATCTGCGCCATCAGGGTAATCAACATTAATCAGCGGTTCCAATGAAAGAAATAGAAGGATTTTCGAAACTGACCAAACAGGGTAAGCTTGACTGGGTAGCCGACAACTACTTTGAGGATAGCGCCCAGGTAAAGAGCGAGTTTGAGAGCTATTGGCACAATAAACCCGATACCCAAAAGCTGTTTGATGAGTTTTCGGAAAATACCATTACCAATTTCTATATGCCGTTTGGTGTAATGCCCAACACGCTCATAAACGATAAAATTTACACCGTGCCAATGGTGATTGAGGAAAGCTCTGTGGTGGCAGCAGCCAGCAACAGTGCTAAGTTTTGGCGCAGCCGTGGCGGTTTTCATGCCCGAGTATTGGCTATGGAGAAGGTAGGACAGGTACATTTTATATGGCGTGGCGAAAAGCGCCGCTTGTTGGCTTTTTTCAATCACTTAAAACCCATACTGAAAGCCGATGCAACCCACCTTACCGGCCGCATGGAGGCGCGTGGCGGCGGTATACTGGATATACAGTTGATTGACATGACTGCCTATGAGGCTAATTACTTTCAGTTGAAGGGGCTATTTGATACCTGCGACTCTATGGGTGCCAACTTCATCAACTCGGTGCTGGAGAGTTTTGCGGCTACTTTGCGCCGTGAGGCCAGCATTTATGATGGCTTTGAAGGTAGCGAGAAGGATATTGAGGTAATTATGTCGATACTGAGCAATTACACACCCAATTGCATTGTGCGTGCTTGGGTTGAGTGCCCTGTGGAAGCACTTGGCAGTTTTGATGATGGCACCATGGATGCCCAAACTTTTGCTTGGCGCTTTGCGCGTGGTGTAAGGGTAGCACAAGTTGATACTTACCGGGCCACGACGCACAATAAAGGTATTTTCAATGGCATTGATTCTGTGATACTAGCTTCTGGCAACGATTTTAGGGCCACCGAGGCTTGCGGGCATACCTATGCATCGCGCAATGGGCGTTATAGCAGCCTTACCAGCATTAGCCTAGAGGATTTAGAGAAGGGCCATTTTAAATATACCCTAGAAGTGCCTTTGGCATTAGGTACTGTAGGTGGTTTAACTACCCTGCATCCCCTTGTAAAGCGCGGCATGGAAATGTTGGGCAACCCCAGTGCCAATGAGTTAATGCAGATTGCAGCTGCGGTGGGCTTGGCCAACAATTTTTCGGCCATTCGCTCTTTAGTAACGGTTGGTATACAGAAAGGGCACATGAAAATGCATTTGCTCAACATCCTAAAAACCATGCATGCCAGCGAAGCCGAAGTAGAAAAAGCCAAAATCTATTTCATCAAAAATGTAGTATCCTACAGCTCCGTTAGGGAGTTCTTGGAGCTCGCTAGAGCGGGGAAAATATAACTCAACCTTTTCCCTGGACCATGGACTGTGGACTAATTAGTTTCGCTCGCTTGCATCATCGTCAGCAGCTCGCCTTCAATTGGAACGGCTTTACCTGTTTTCATGTCCATAAGTACTATGGTTACAGCTGCATCAACCACGGTAGTGTCGGTGCCTTTGAGGAACATGTGCTGGCGTATGGTCACACTTTTGTTGCCAATGCGTTGCAGGGTATTTACTATGTTCAGCACATCGCCAAGCAAAGCAGGGCGCTTATAGTCAATGTTAATGTTTACAATAACGAAGGCCAATCCTTTTTCTTTAAGGCCTGCCGTTTCAAAACGCTTATCATAGTTCTGCCAGCGCGACTCTTCCAAAAATTCAAGGTAACGGGCATTGTTTACGTGGCGATACAAATCAAGATGGTAGCCCCTTACGGTAATTTCAGTGATGTGTGCCATATATGGTCGATAGTCCATAGTCAATGGACAAAAGCAAAGTAGAAAATTAAATGAAGCCCAAAGATGCGAAAAATCAGATGTGGTCAATCATTTTCTTAATGATTTCTTGGAAATAACGACCATTGTGCGGGCCAAACCAATTCATGGTTCGGGTTTCGTAGGCATTTAGGTGGTAGTGGTCATCGTGGGTAATGTAGCCTACAAAGTCGCCATTAAAGCTATGTACCATTAAATTCAAGCCATTGGCACTGGCAAAGCTGTCCAATTCCGCCACCAGCTCGCCCGAAAAATCGCAGGGTGTGCCAATCAATAGGGTGTTTCCTAACCTTAGCCCCTTCATAAAATGGGGTGTTTCGCCAAACACCCTTTTTACCACCCAAGGCCTCAAGCGCAATGAGTTGTTTAGCCGCATCTGTTGTTCTCCCAAATCAACAGGCAGGTGCAAGGTGTTTAGTTGCGTAAGGTAGTTTATGGGGGTATTGTTCCAGCTTTGCATCACTTTGTAATACAAGTCAGCAGCCATTTGCTCAATACCCAACCAGGGGCCTTTTTCTTGGTATACGGGGCCCATACTGCCCATGGCACCGGCACCAAATGCGGCAAAATCAATAGAGGCCATACGCTCTAAGTAATCAACCAGATGGCCAGGGTAGTCGCGGTGCAGTTTCATAATACTATCGTGCAGGTATGTAGCGTGGGCCGCAAAGTTGGCAATAATGGCGTTTTTGCCATCGTCTCGGGTAATGCGTATATACCTTAACCATGGGTCGGTATTGGTGCTATCGTTTAGCAACCGGTTATATACCAGTTCCCGGCAGTCCATTTTATTAAAACCGATTTGGGCTTTATCCATATCCATACTAGCCTTTCGGATGGCCAATACCACGCAATGGGCAATGTGTGCCACAATGGCAGGGTCGTATTTGCCAGCAAAGGTTTCGCCAATAATGCCAGGCGCCCAGGCACCAAAGCTGCTATGGGTATGCGTAGCAGTAAGAAAAGTATTATTTAATGAGTAGCCAGTGCCTGCCAAGCTATCGTTCAATACCCCGGTTACCGTTGGTGGGAAGATGAGCATGTCCAGCGTTACATAGGCCGCTTTTTGGGTGCCGTTGTCAAACACAAAGGCCCGCACATATACACTATCCAATACCTTCTCAAAGTTGCCGTCTCTGTGGGCATCAATAGCTATGGGCGTGGGGTGTGCGGGCGCTAGGTTTACTTTGGCCCAGCCTACCTGCACCGTATCGCCATTAGTTGCTGGCGTGAAATCATCAAGGCGCTGCATGGTCCTTTGGTAATATGCAGTTTGCTCCAGTGGCTCATCTATTACAGTAGTAATGGTGCTAGTCACAAAAACAATGAGCAGCCCTGCTAGTGCCAAGGCTGCCCATGTCAGTTTTTTCCTCATGTTATTAAATTACTGCTTTTTCAGCAAATCGCGTATTTCGGTGAGTAGTTTCACATCATCGGGCACTGCCGCTGGCGCTGGTGCTTCAACTTTTGCCTCTTCTTTCTTTTTCAAGTTGTTCATCAGTTTTATCACCGTAAACACGGCAAAGGCAATTAAGATAAAATCAATAGTAACTTGCAAAAACGCACCATAGTTAATTGATACTAAGGCTTGCGTTACTTCACCTGCCGCATCTTTTATTTCGGGCTGTATTTCTACTTTCAAATCTTTGAAATCGACCTTACCTAACAACAAGCCAAGTGGTGGCATTAAAATATCGGAAACGGCAGAACTGACAATTTTACCAAAGGCACCTCCTATGATAATACCTACTGCCATATCAAGTACATTACCCTTCATGGCAAATTCTTTAAATTCTTTTACAAAGCCCATAGTTGCGTGGTTTAGTTGTGAGATGAAGCAATTCTAATCATAAATTGTAATAATTGCAAGCACGTTGCGGCAAGATATTTGTAGTAACTTGTAGTAACCAACATAAAACAGGATGTCAAAATCAGACGACTTTATCAATAGCCATTTTAAGTATGCCGAAGATGTAGCCCAAAAGCCTGCATTGGTGAAACGTTTATTGGCTTTGGCCGGCAAGCGGTTAAGGCGCATTGTGGGCGTGTTTGTTTTCTTTACCAGCCTGCGTGAAAACGCCGACGATATCCGTCGTTTGGTTATATCATACTACGATGGGAAATATAAATCCATTCCTTGGGCCACACTGGTAAAAGCCGTTTTGGGCATCATCTATTTTGTTAGTTTTGTTGATGTTATACCCGACTTTATACCCGCGTTGGGTTTGTTGGATGATTTTGTGATAATCGGGTGGGTGGTAAATGCCATTCGCGATGATTTGGATAAATTTAAGAAATGGGAAACCCAGCAGCCGATTATACTGAATGTTGAAGACAAGCACGGCAATACTAAAGGTTAGTGAGCAAGATATAACGGTTTATATACACACCGAGAAGCGCACTAACGCCCGGGTATCAATAGGTAAAAAGGGTGTGACCATAAGACTGCCCTTCTTTTTGACGCCCGACCAGCGCCAACAGCAAATTGCTTCGTTTAAAGACTGGGCCTACAAAACCTATAGCAGCAAGCCCCAATTGCTGAAGCAGGACAAGGCCAAGAAGTATAAAGATGGCTACACGTTTATGCTCATGGGCGAAGTGTATACGCTGAACCTTGAGGTGGTGCCCTTGGCATCGTTTACGGCAAGGCTACATAATAAGGTAGTGCTAATAAGGCAACCTCAAGAAAGCACCAACGAAGAGCGCGAAAGAGCCATCCCCCAACTGATAAGCCGCGTGGTGGCCAAGAAGTACTATACCACAATGCATCACAAGCTGCTGTACCTCAATAAATTGTATTTTGGCAAAACGGTAAATGACTTTAAACTGAAGTATACCAATTCGCTTTGGGGCAGTTGCTCTCGCCAAGGCAATATTAATATCTCTACCCGACTATTGTTTGCGCCCGAAGAAGTGATAGATTATGTAATGGTTCATGAACTGGCGCACTTAGTGCACCCCAACCACAGCGCAGCCTTCTGGAACGAAGTTGAACGCTGCCTGCCCAACTATATGGACCAAGAGCGCTGGCTCAAGAAGCATGGTGCTGAGTGCGATTTTTGAGGGAACGTTTTAGTTATTAACGCGCGCTTAGAAACAAATAAACACTTAAGTTTACAGTATGAATTTGTTTGCTTCTGCCCCATTTCGAGTATTGCTGCTCCTTACGTTTTTTGTTTCGCTAATTGGCGGCTTTGCTTGGTATGCCGCTACCCTAAAGTACAAAAAAGACACAGCCCACCTTCAATTTGTTGACCCTAACAACGAGCTATGGGCCAAAGCCAAAGCTAAGGCCACGGCTACGCTCGATACATTTACCTCCCTATACCCTCAATACCCAACCAATAGTTTTATTAAGTTTACCCACGATGGACCAAGTGGCTTTAAAGAAGATATCTGGGCCAAAGTAACCAGCATGGGCCCAGGCTATGTGGGCATTGTTATTGAGGCTAAGTACCTTAAAGAAAATGAGAACGAAGTTAACCGTGAGCTTCCGTTGGGTCAAGTATTAGATTGGATGATAGAGCTGCCCGATGGGTTAATTAGAGGTGGTTATACTACCCAAGCTTTGTTGTTGATAGCAAAGCAAAAAGAAGGAATCGCTGGTGAAGAAGACCTATCAAATTTTGTAGATAAGATTAACAACTAGGCTCCAGGCCCAGGTTCCCCCATTTTCGGTCCGTTGGGTTGTTTAAGCTGCGCGGCACCTTGCAATATGCGATATATGCTTTCGGGCGTGGTGCACATTATGGCCTTATTGCCATTTACCAAAATAGGCCATTTAATCAGAAAAGTGTTTTGGCGTAGCATATTCAGCCAGCCATCTTGATCAAAATAATGACCCTGAATATGGGTTTGATAATAAGGGTGCGATTTGTCTAGCAATTCTTTGGGATGCAACTGCAACATGCCGAGCAATTGTTGCCACATAGCACCAGTAAGGGGCAGCAGGCTATGGTCCCAGCTTTTCACGTTGGGCGATATAGTATGGGCATAGGCCAATGTTTTCGAGCCTACGTGCGATGCAGAATCGTACAATATCATTATCTCGTTATCAATGGTTTTCATGGCTATACTTTTCTACAGGTAAAAATAATATTAGCTGTAAGTTAGCAATAATTCTTAAAAATCAGGTTTGTTGAAAATTTAAAACGAACCATTGCATTTGAGTGTCTGAATTATTAATTATTGCAATATTGTGTTTTGCTCGTTTTGATAATAAAAAATGTACCTTTGTATCACTAAACCATTTAACGAACTCCCATCATGACAAAAAACGCACTTTTCCTTTGCCTAGTAGCATTGGTGTTCGCAACAGTAGGCTGTAGCGAAGAAGACAAAGCAAAATCTACTGCAGAAGAGTTTTTGACTGCACTTGACAACAAAGATTTTGAGAAAGCTAAAACTTTCAGCTCTGAAGAAACCCACAAAATGTTGGATCTTTTGAAAGGTTTTGCTGATCAAATGCCAGCTGCTGAAGATTCGGCCAAGCCTGAAGCTAAAAAAGTTACTGCTTGCAAACTTGAAGGCGAAAAAGGTACTTGTACATACTGCTGCGACGAGAAAGGTGAGTCGTCTGAATTGGCTATGGTAAAAGTAAACGGCGAATGGAAAGCCGACATGAGCAAAGAAACCCTTATGGGTGGCGAAGGCGCGATGGACGGAATGGGTGAAGAGCCTTCAATGGACGAAGCACCGGCTTTGGAAGAAGATTCTTTCAAATTGGAAGATATCGATTCGGCTGCTACTACCGAAGGTATGTAATAGCCCGTTGGCCCTGCCTACAACCGTATGCTAGTATTGTTGACATGAAAAAGGCTTGGCCCATATTTTTAATTGTATTGTTGTTGGCGGGAGGTTATTATTTGCAACCCAAAAACGAACGTAATAAGCAAGGCGTTTCTTATACCCTTACCGGGGATGAGAAGCGCCTTTTGCATACTGGCGATATTATATTGCGCCGAGGTGATGGCCTAGTGAGCGATGGTATTGCCAATATGCTTAAAGAACCTTTTGACGTGACACACTGCGGGGTGGTGCTCGAAGAAAATGGCAAGCTATGGATAGTGCATGCCATGCAAGATAAGGAGCGTGGTTTAGACGGGATTTTAGCCCAAAGCCTTGATCAGTTTGTGGCCGAAAGCCGCCCAAACTCGGTTATAGTGGTGCGGTATAAAACCCAACAGGCGCGCATGCCCCAGTTGGCGGATAGAATGCACTACTACCTGAAACAGGATATTCCCTTCGATTTGGGTTTTGATGCTTCCGACCCTTCTTCGTTTTATTGTAGCGAGCTGTTACAGCATTTGTACATGGACATTTACGGAACGGATATTTTTCCTATTACCCTTAATTTGCCTACTGCCGATTTGCTAAAATACACCTACTTGTTTGACACTATAGCCTTCCAACCGATTATAAATCACCAGATTGCTAGCAAACCCACCATGGCTCAAGATTAATGCCATTAACATTATTTAATTAAATTGTTGTGGCTCAGCGTGCAATATAATTGTGTTACTCATCTATTGTAACTAGCTTTGCATAACATTTCTATGAAAGTTTCGGGAAAAACGGCCTTATTTACCCTAATATTAAGTGTAGCCACACTTTTATGTGGTTCCTTTTTGAAAGAAACTCCCGTATTTGTTGAAAACAAGCAAAAGCATACTTTATTAGAAACCAATGTCCAACGGGATGTTGCCAACAAAATAGACATACATTTTACTCCGCTGTTCGAATGCGATGATGATTATGTAAGTACCACAACTCAAAAGTGGGGCGATGGCCTTGCTGTTAAGTATTGCAGCAGCAAATTAAATCGAGTTCAAAAGCAGGTATTAGAGCACACGCCCCGCTATCTGTTGTATTGCAATCTGAAATTAGACATTTGTTAAGCACCGTGTAGCAATTGCTGCATTTCCCGCATTTTACTGCCCATCGCGTTCAAAAGGCTATTTATCCATTTTGACGGTTGCTTAACCATTCCAACAACAGTTTATGAAAACTTCATTTCGTTTCGATGAGGACGTTACAATCCACAAATTGAGACATTACCTGCCTGAGCAGGCTCCGCTTAAAGATTTTATACACCACAATACCTTGCATGCTTTTCAGCACGAACCATTTGAGCAGGCCATTAGAAAGGCTTCCAAGATTTTTGGTTTCAAAACCTCACTTAACCTAGCCGAATACAGGGCGCTATACCAAGAGCAAAAAATAAGCAAGCCCTTGCTGGAGCGAGTAATTACCTCCGAAAAGGGCACTCAGGCAGCAGTCCAATGGATACAAAAGTGTACCGAGCAAGAATATGATGCAAGCATAAGCAAACTAACAGGCCGGTTGCGTAAATACTGGAAGAGCCATTATCATATCGATTTGGATACCATTGTGCATACCAACCTGTTTCGTATACTCAACAGCTACCTCGACCAGGGCATTGCCGTGGTTACCTTTCCGGTCGAAAACGGAGGATTGCTATCGGCGCTGAGGACTATAGAAAAGAACACTTACTTCAGTTTCTTTAAAACCAAGCGCGCCAAAAACCTTTTGTTCGACGACAGTGTAAACATATATGCGCTACTGCAAATGTTGGTAGGCGATGAAAGTTACTTTGAGCAATATCTTATCGATCAACAATTCGCACACCCAGGCTGGTCGGGTATGGTAAGTGTAGTTGAAGATCACCCTCAGTTTTTGCTTGAACATAAGAACATAACCTTGACCGACGTAATTCATCTGGAGTTGCTGCTTGAGATTGACAACCTTGACCAAACCTTGGGCAAAAAGTGGCAGCCACTGGCCACCGTAGTGCAAGAGCCCGCAATTGACGTACTTAACCCTGGCCCACTAACCGAACTTGACGAAGTGCTGAACCTTTGGCAAGCAGCCTACGAGTGGAGTTATTATGACGAAGTGCTGGGAGGCATTAAACACCGCAACCAGAGCCATGCCAAAACCAGCACACCTTCATTTCAAGCGTTCTTTTGTATTGATGATAGGGAGTGTTCCATTAGGCGTTATATTGAACAAATTGACCATAACTGCACTACTTATGGTACCCCAGGGTTTTTTGGCATCGACACCTATTATCAACCGGAGAATGGCAAGTTTCATACTAAAATATGCCCTGCTCCAGTAAAACCGAAGCATCTTATTAAGGAAGTAAGCACGGTGCGCTTAGCCGAACGCGATGTGCACTTTTCCAAATCTACGCATGGTTTGTTGCGTAGCTCTCTTATATCGCAAACATTGGGTTTTTGGTCGGCACTAAAACTGAGCGTAAATATATTTAAGCCAAGCCTTAGCCCAGCAACTACGTACTCGTTTCGGCACATGGACAAGCTCTCGAGCCTAACTATAGAGAACAAGAGCCCCAGCCATATGCAAGATGGGCTACAAGTGGGCTATACCGTTGATGAAATGACCAACCGAGTAGAAGCGGTACTTAAAAGCACGGGTCTGGTAGCCAACTTCGCTCCACTAGTATATATGTTTGGCCATGGTGCCAGTAGCGTTAACAACACCCACTATGCCGGGTACGATTGCGGCGCATGCTCTGGCAGGCCAGGCTCGGTAAATGCACGAGCTTTTAGCTTTATGGCCAACCACTCTATGGTTAGGCAAAATTTGGTAACCAGGGGCATAGCTATACCCACCGAAACAGAGTTTGTAGGCGCTCTGCACGACACTACCCGAGACGAGGTAATGTTTTATGATGAGCAAACCCTATCGCCGGCCAACGCCAAACTGCATGCACTAAACTTAGGTGTTTTTGAGCAAGCACTTGACTTAAATGCCAAAGAACGCTCGCGTAGGTTTATGAGCATTAATACCGAATTGAGCGCCAAAAAGGTGCACGAAGCGGTAAAATTGCGCTCGGTATCGTTGTTTGAGCCGCGGCCCGAGCTAAACCACGCAACCAATACCTTGTGTATTATTGGCCGCAGGAGTCTTAATGGCCAATTGTTTTTAGATAGGCGCGCTTTTTTGAATTCGTATGATTACAGGGTAGACCCTGACGGTAAGTTTTTGCTCGGCATACTCAATGCAGCTGCACCTGTTTGTGGAGGTATCAATTTGGAGTATTATTTCTCTAGGGTCGATAATGAAAAACTGGGTGCGGGAAGTAAACTACCGCACAACGTAATGGGCCTTCTTGGTGTGGCAAACGGCTTTGATGGCGATTTGCGAACGGGCTTACCTTTACAAATGATTGAAGTACACGACCCCTTGCGCTTGATGGTAATAGTAGAGCACTACCCCGAAGTGGTATTGAACACCATTAAAACCAACCCCGCCACTTATGAGTGGTTTGATAAAAACTGGGTGATGTTGGCCGTTGAAAACCCAGATACCAAAGAAATTTTGGTTTTCAGGAATGGTGAATTTTTGCCTTACGAGCCATTAGCAACGGAGTTTAAAGTTGTGAAGGACGCAACAGACCTAGCAGAAACCACTTCCGAGAATCTTCCGGTTTACGAAATTCAATAACCCTACCCATGGACACGATTCTTGCCTTATTCATAATAATACCTTTTGTGGGCTTTGTTACGAGCCTGCTTATACCCGAAAAAAACGAGAAACTGATTTCTGGGGTGGCTGTATTTGCCACCGGCATGCAGCTATTTAGCACATTGGTTTTTTTAGTTTATTGGGTTATTGCCAAATTCCCTACGCTCAATATTAAAGAGCAATCTATTTACCAATCAGGGCATTACGAGTTTTTTATCGATTTATACTTTGATAAAGTAACCGCTACCTACCTATTGGTGGGGGCCATACTTACGTTTCTTATAGCTACTTATAGCCAATACTATTTGCACCGCGAGAAAGGCTATCGTAGGTTTTTCAATACGGTTTTGTTCTTTTATCTGGGTTACAACATTACCATCTTCTCCGGCAATTTCGAGACGCTTTTTATTGGTTGGGAAATTCTCGGTGTTTCGTCGTTTTTGCTCATTGCCTTTTACCGAGACCGTTATTTGCCTGTGCGAAATGCCTTCAAGGTATTCTCCATCTATCGCCTTGGCGACATTGGTATGATACTGGCTATGTGGATGAGCCATCACTTGTGGCACCATAATATCACCTTTGCTGAGCTGAACAACTACGACATGGTTGACCACACCTTAAACGAGCATTTGTACCTAAGCGTGCTTATCTCGTTTATGATTTTGCTTAGCGCAGCCGTGAAATCGGCTCAGTTTCCTTTTACATCTTGGTTACCGCGTGCTATGGAGGGGCCTACCCCATCGAGCGCTATATTTTACAGTTCCTTATCGGTTCATATAGGTGTGTTTGTGCTGCTGCGCACGTTCTCTTTTTGGGAGCATTTGGTCGGCATTCGCGTTTTAATTGGACTGTTGGGTTTAGCTACTAGTATAGCCGCCACTTTCTCAGGCAGGGTGCAGTCCTCTATCAAGTCGCAAGTGGCCTATTCGTCGGCAGCGCAAATCGGTATCATTTTTATCGAGGTGGCTCTAGGGCTCGAAACCTTGGCCCTAATTCACTTTGCTAGCAATGCGTTTTTGCGAAGCTACCAGTTGTTGGTTTCTCCATCGGTGGTTACTTACCTCATCCGCGAGAAGTTTTTCAACTATATGCCATCTACCCCGAAGCAAGACCCGGCTTGGTTGACCAAGATAAAATACTCGCTGTATGTATTCAGTGTGCGTGAATGGCATTTGGATAGTTTTATGTTCCGTTTTCTTTGGAATCCGTTTAAAAAATTAGGCCGTTTGTTTAGCTTTTTCAACATTAAAATTGCGTTGGGCCTATTACCCATTTACGCTGCAGGTATTTTCTTTTACCACAACCAACAATATTTGTCAGCTTGGGTATTGAGTATGCTACCTACCACCTTTGCAATGATTGGTTTTTTGATGATACTAAGGGCATTTGTAGAGCGAAAAAACCCAGTTAACAGCTGGTGGCTAGTGGTGTTCAGTCATTTTTGGATAGCCTTGGCAGTGTTATACAATGAGCTGTTCGATTACTCGCACACGGCCATATACTTAAGTGGTGTGGTAGTATCTGCAATTGTGGGTTATGTTAGTTTGCGTTACTTGCTTAAGCGCGAGCCAGGCACCGACCTTAATGGTTTCTATGGTCATAGTTATGAGTATGAGAAACTTTCGGGAGTATTTTTGTTAAGCTGCTTGGGCTTGGCAGGTTTCCCAATTACCACTACTTTCTTGGGCGAAGATTTGCTGTATAGCCACATTCAAATCGACCAGTTTTTCTTGGCCCTGTTCGTTTCAATGAGCTTTATTTTCTCAGGCTTGGCATTGATACGTATGTATGCACGCTTATTCTTAGGCCCGCACGTAAAAACGTATCACCAAGTTGGTCACCGGTCGTCATAACATTGGCGCAAACACTATGGGCAAAGGTGTAAATAAGAGGGGACCGAAACGCATGTTTCGGTCCCCTGTTTAGTTTCAGCACAAATATTGGTTACTCAAACTTAATATTCATCTCTACCCTGCGGTTTTTAGCGCGGCCTTCGGCAGTAGCGTTGGTAGCTATCGGCTGGGTTTCGCCAAAATACTCTACAATTAGTTGTTCGGCTTTCACACCACGCTCGGTCATGGCTTTGGCAACCGCTTCACCGCGGGCTTTGCTTAGCTTCATGTTCAACTCATCGCTACCTACATCATCTGTGTGGCCAGCTATAACCAGTTTGTAACTCGGGTTCTCAATAAGGAATTGTGCCAAATCGGTAAGCGTAGCAAACGATGATTGCTTGATAATGGCTTTGCCCGTTTCAAACTCTAGGTTGTCGAAGGCACGTTTAACAATCTCTGCTTCGGCAGCTTTAAGGTGAGGACAACCGGCGTTATCGGCAGGACCTGGGGTTTTAGGGCATTCGTCTACATTATCCAACACGCCATCGCCGTCCAAATCGCCCCAAGGGCAACCAGCATTATCCCTAGCACCAGCTTCATCAGGGCAACGGTCTACGTTATCAAGCACGCCATCCTTATCGCGGTCTCCCCAAGGGCAACCAACATTTTCACGCGGTCCGGCCACATCTGGGCAATTGTCCACGTTATCTGTCAGGCCATCGCCGTCTTTATCACCCCATGGGCAGCCTTTGTTGTCTTTCGGGCCAAATTCGTTCGGGCAACCATCTTCGGCATTCACAATACCGTCGCCATCCAGGTCAGGATAAGGGCAACCTTTGTTGTCTTTCGGGCCAAACTCATTAGGGCATTGGTCTTGGTCGTCGGGTAAGCCATCGGAATCGGAATCGGGGCAGCCAGCAAACTCCCAAACACCAGCATTTTTAGGGCAATTGTCTTTTCGATTGCTTACTTTATCCTTGTCCCTATCCTTAGGTTTGCCATAAGGTATCGGTACCTTCAAGCCCATATAAAAATCGGCACCGTAAACACTATTGCTAGCTAAACCCAGCAAATTGTTAGTGCCAAAAAACAATACGCCTAAGCGAATAGCGCTACCCAACATTACTTGTTTATCTGTATTAACGCTGAATGGTACTGCAAAATCGAACCATTTGTGCTCAAAACGCGGGGTAATGCTAAAGGTGCTCTGTTGGCGCAATTTGCTTTCCAGGTTTTTGCGTCGGAATGAGCCGAAGGCTGTAAAGTTGGCATAAAAGCCTTTCCAAATATTATAGTCTACTTGAAAACTCATGGCGGTGGGCAACCTCATAGTAAAGGTCTCGCCTGTGGTTTGTGTAAAGAGGAAGTTCTTGGCAAGGGTATCGTTAAAATCTTCGATAGAGCCTACATTAAATTCGCTAATATCATAGTCGTTTATGTTAGCGTTGAAGTTGGCGCTAATGTCACCTTTCTTAAAGCGCACCCTTCCGATATCCAGAATAGAGAAGCCAATTTTTAGCTTATACTTGTTTTTGTCTTTACGGTACAAGCCGGTTTTGCCGTCCATGTCATAGGTGTAGGTTTCTTCTTTTTTACGGAACTCGTAAACAAAGCCCATATCGAACCCAACGGTAGGGTCCGATATGAATTTATACTCAACGCCATCGGTATTAAAATCAAAGTTAGTACTGTGTCCGTACTTAACATCACTATCAAAAAGCGACAACGTATCGTCGTTAGTGAAATTGTATGATAGGTCGTCAACAAACAAATAAGCAGCGCCCATACCTTGCAATAACTTGGCAGTTACGGCTCCTTTTAAGTAGTGTCTGCCAATTTGGAAAATCTCGCGACCATAGGTAATGCCATACTCGGCCCAACTCATATATTGTGCACTAAGTCGCTGGTTGCCCAAGTTTTGTTGCCAAAGTTGCGGATAATCCAACCCTTCCCACGATAGCCGCGCCAGCTCGGGTGTTACATTATCAAGGTTAACGGTGGTACGAAAGCGGGAAGTAAAGGCCACCGCGTTTTTATGGCCGATATTGAAAGAGAATGAGGGGCCCAGCACATCCAAGTTTAAATAAACATACTTGTTGTTGCTGTTTTCCTTAATGCGCAGGTAGGTATCCTGAAAATCGGCATTCTCATCATAATTGGTCCTTAGGTCTTTGGCACGCAGGCTAACATAATTGTTTGAGAAAGTGCCTTGAAAGCTCACCAAATTGAGATCGAATTTCATTCTATTGTCAACAACCGAGGCGGGTTGTAGTAGCAACCCGTGTACACCCGAATAGTTGCTGTTTGTAAACCCCAGATATTGCTGGGCTTGGATGGTATTGGCCATAGCCAATAGTATAATTTGGGTAAACAACCTTAAAGTCAATAGTAGACTTTTCTTCATAGTAAATGGTTTTGGTGAGTCAAAAATAGCTTTTTTAATAGTTACCAACCCAACGTTAGCTAAGTTGATATCCACAAGATGCATGTGGTTTTATCCAGTTTTCTTACAATATAAGGTTTTTAGAGGAGAATAAACTAAGGCTTTTGGTTTCACAAACGGGGTGCCCTGTACCAGTACTTTAGTATTAACATCTATTCTTCTGTAACCAATTGGAAAATAGTTTTTTCCATACCCGAAAAGTAACTATCTTTGCAGCGGATTTAGAAAAAGTACGTCCGGTTCCGTGATGAATAAGAGTAACTTTTCAATATTTACGCTGGTTTTAGCCGTATTCGGTCTATTTCAAGTTAGTACTGTAAAGGCTGGCGAACTCGCAGAAGCTGAGTTTGACGCCAAAGAAATGATCATGCACCACATCAGTGATGCCCACGATTGGCACGTAGCTGGTCATTTTTCCATTCCGCTTCCAGTTATTTTGTACGTTCCAGGCTCAGGTTTGGATTTCTTTATGTCTAGTGAGTTCCATCACGACGATAACGCTCAAGTGCTAGCCAAAGGCAAATACTTAAAGTACCACGGTGTTATCTATATAGCCGATGAGCATGGCAAATTAGACTTTGGTCATGAAGAGCCTATTGTTGGTAACGAAGTAGCTGAAGAACTTGATTTGATCTCTGGCGAACAAGACGAAGCCCTACCAGTTGATGCGCATGCCGATGTAGCTCATGGCTACCCTAATAACGCCAAACCCCTTGATTTTAGCATAACTCGCAACGTCGCTTCTATTTTCGTTTCCATGTTGTTGTTGTTGTTGCTGTTTGGTGCGGTTGCCCGCTCATACGACAAAAACGGTGTTGCCCGTGGTATTGGTGCCTTCTTGGAGCCCTTAGTTGTTTTCGTACGCGATGAGATAGCAATACCCAACATTGGCGAGAAAAAGTATGGCAAATACCTACCTTATCTGCTTACCGTATTCTTCTTTATCTGGATAAACAACCTAATGGGTTTAGTTCCTTTCTTCCCAGGTGGTTCAAACGTAACCGGTAACATCTCTATAACTTTTGTATTGGCCGTTATCACTTATGTTATTACTACTGTTAGTGGCAACAAAGACTACTGGATGCACATTTTCTGGATGCCAGGCGTGCCAGTTGTTATTCGTCCTATATTGGCGGTTATTGAGTTAATAGGTACGCTTACTAAGCCTTTTGCTTTGATGATGCGTTTGTTTGCAAACATTGCAGCAGGCCACATTTTGATATTGGCTTTGATTGCTTTGATATTTATTTTCAAAACCGCATACATGGGCTTTGTATCAATACCTTTTGTGGTATTTATGAGTACATTGGAGTTGTTGGTTGCGGCATTGCAAGCATATATATTTACGTTGCTTTCTGCTTTGTTTATCGGAATGGCCGTTGCTGAGCACGACCATGGCCACGAGCACGGCGCTGAAGCACACCATTGAGTTTGATTTTTTAATTATCATTATAAACATTTTGTTATGGCAAGTTCTGGTATTGCAGCTATCGGCGTAGGCTTGGTAGTATTAGGTGCAGGTTTGGGTATTGGTCGCATCGGTGGAAGCGCTGTTGAGTCTATTGCTCGTCAACCTGAAGCCACTGCTAAAATCCAAACTGCGATGATCATCGCTGCCGCTCTTATCGAAGGTCTTGCACTTTTCGGTGTAGTAGCTGCTGCATTGTTGGTTAAGCAGTAAAAAATGGTTAAGGGTCTGCAACGGTTGGTTGCAGACCCTACCCACTTTTAATTTACGATTTAAGTATTTTTGATTGGCGATTGTTAATCAAAAAGATCAAATCGAAAATCGTCAGTCAAAAATCGAAAAATATCCATCATGGAGTTATTAACCCCCTCGATAGGTTTGGTGTTTTGGGCAACAGTTGCCTTCTTACTTTTGTTGGTTTTGTTGCGCAAGTTTGCGTGGACCCCAATTCTTACTTCAGTAAAAGAGCGTGAGCACCGCATTACAGATGCAGTGTTGCAAGCCGAGAAAGCCCGCGCCGAAATGGCTGCACTTAGTGCTAACAACGAGCGTTTGCTAAATGAGGCCCGTGAAGAGCGCGCCATCATCATCAAAGAAGCCAAAGCCGTTGGCGATAAGCTGATTGCCGACGCTAAAGAGAAAGCCGGTGTAGAGTTCAATAAGAAAGTGGCCGATGCCTCTCGCGAAATTGAGAACCAAAAAATGGCTGCCCTTACCGAAGTGAAAAACTATGCCGGTAAAATGGCCTTGGAAATTGCAGAGAAAGTATTGAAGAAAGAATTTTCTGACCCACAGAAACAACAGAGCTATGCAGCCGAGTTGGTGGATGACCTGAAACTGAACTAATATGTCGGCAATTCGTTTAGCATCGCGCTATGCCAAATCGTTGTTTGACCTTTCACTAGAGTTAGGCCAAGTGGAAGAGGTGTTTGCGGATATGAAGCAGGTGGCTGCCGTTATTGGCGCCAGCCGCGAGTTGAAGGTGATGTTGAAAAACCCCATCATCAACACCGAGAAAAAGCACAAAGTAGTAGATGCTATTTTTGGTAAAGACTCCAACAAAATCACAAAAACCTTTTTGACCCTGATGGTTAAAAAAGGCCGTGAAGCCTATTTGGAAGACATAGCCAAAAGCTTCATTCAGTTATACAACAAGTATAAGCACATCACCCCAGTAAAAATTACTACCGCCATTCAATTCGATAAAGCCTACACCGATGCGTTGGTGGCTAAATTGAAGAGCAAAACAGGCATTGCAAACGCGCAGATAAAAGTTGCGGTAGACGAAACCCTGATTGGCGGATTTGTGTTGCAATACGAAGACAAACTATACGACGCCAGTGTGTCGCACAAGCTGGAATTGCTGGAGAAAGGTTTCAGCCAAAACCAATTTGTAAAAGCATTTTGAGTAAGTAGAAACAAAGCATTTAACCCAAATAAAAATTATAATTCCATGGTTGAGGTAAAACCAGACGAGATTAGTGCCATCCTTAGGGAGCAACTATCAAACTTCAAAACCGAAGCAGAACTGGAAGAAGTAGGTACCGTACTACAAGTAGGCGACGGTATTGCCCGTGTATATGGTTTGAACCATGTACGCGCTGGTGAGCTTGTTGAGTTCGAAAATGGCGTTCGCGCTATTGCCCTAAACCTGGAAGAAGACAACGTGGGTGTTGTATTGATGGGTAGCTGGGATACTATTAAAGAAGGTGATACTGTGCGCCGTACTAGCAAAATTGCCTCTATCAAAGTAGGTGATGGTATGGCCGGACGTGTGGTAAACACGCTTGGAGAGCCTATTGATGGTAAAGGACCAATTGCTGGAGAGTTGTACGAGATGCCATTGGAGCGCAAAGCCCCAGGTGTTATCTACCGTCAGCCAGTTACTGAGCCGTTGCAAACTGGTATCAAATCTATCGATGCGATGATACCTGTAGGTCGTGGCCAGCGTGAGTTGATTATCGGTGACCGCCAAACTGGTAAAACCGCTATTGCTCTGGATACCATCATCAACCAGAAAGAATTTTACGATCGTGGAGAGCCTGTATACTGCATTTATGTAGCATGTGGCCAAAAAGCTTCTACCGTAGCCAACGTAGCCCGTACCCTTGAGGAGCGTGGTGCTATGCCATATACCGTTATTGTTGCATCATCGGCTGCCGACCCTGCTCCAATGCAGTTTTACGCACCGTTTGCTGGTGTAGCTATTGGCGAGTTTTTCCGTGACACCGGTCGTCCGGCATTGATCGTATTTGATGATTTGTCGAAACAAGCAGTAGCTTACCGTGAGGTATCGTTGCTATTGAAACGCCCTCCAGGCCGTGAGGCATACCCTGGCGACGTATTCTACCTACACAGCCGTTTGCTGGAGCGTGCCGCTAAAGTTATTAATAACGATGGCATTGCCGCTAGTATGAACGACCTACCAGAATCGTTGAAAGGCATTGTGAAAGGTGGTGGTTCATTGACTGCATTGCCTATCATCGAAACCCAAGCGGGCGACGTATCAGCTTACATTCCTACCAACGTAATCTCTATTACCGATGGTCAGATTTTCTTGGAAGCTAACTTGTTTAACGCAGGTGTTCGCCCGGCTATTAACGTTGGTATATCGGTAAGCCGCGTAGGTGGTAACGCCCAGATTAAATCAATGAAAAAAGTTGCTGGTACTTTGAAACTTGACCAGGCACAATATCGCGAATTGGAGGCTTTCTCAAAATTCGGTTCTGACTTGGATACTGCTACCAAAAACATTTTGGATAAAGGTGCTAAAAACGTGGAAATCTTGAAACAAGGTTTGCACGCTCCAATGTCAGTTGAGAAGCAAATTGCTATCATTTACGCTGGTACCAAAGGTTTGTTGAAAGAAGTACCTCTAAACAAGGTAAAATCTTTTGAAAGCGAATACCTTACCCAACTAGAGACCCGTTTCCCGAACGTATTGGCCGAATTGAAAGCCGGTAAGTTGACTGACGAGGTTGAGAAAACATTGGTTGAAGTATCTAAAGAAGTATCATTGTTGTATAAATAAGCATGATGGCTGATTGCCTGAATGTAACGTTTCATATTTGTCATCTGTCATTTCTTATTTAATTTAAGATGTCTGGTAAACTAAAGGAAGTACGCGAGCGGATGAAATCCGTAAAGTCTACGCAACAAATCACCAAAGCCATGAAAATGGTTTCGGCGGCTAAGTTGCGCAGGGCTACTGTAGCTATTCAGGAAATGCGTCCTTATTCCAATAAATTATCTGAGATACTGAATAATATACTTATTGCTCAAGACGGCCAGGTAAAATTAGACCTTGCCGAAGAGCGGGAAGTAAAAAACGTATTGCTAGTAGTATATACTGCCGATAGGGGTCTTTGTGGTGCATTCAATGCCAATGTTATTAAAAAGACAATGGAGCAAATACGCACCAAGTACAGCCATATTGCTAAGGCTAACTTGCATGTAATGACTATTGGCAAAAAGAGCAACGCATACTTTACTAAAGTGCAGTGCACCGTTAATGGCACATACATAAACCTTTTACAAGATCGTAGCTTTGAAGAAACAGCTAAAGCTGCCGAATTTGCTATCAACGGTTTTATCAATGGCGATTTTGATGTAGTGGAGTTGGTTTACGCCCAGTTTAAAAATGCGGCAGTTCAAAATTACCTGTCAGAGCCGTTTTTGCCATTGGTGAAAGTAGAGGCCGCAGTAACACCAACCAATAACAATGTTGCCGACTTTATTTTTGAGCCGAACGAGCACGAGATTATTGATGTGCTGATACCGAAGATTTTGAAAACCCAGTTCTATAAAGCCTTATTGGATACCAACGCCAGCGAACATGGTGCCCGTATGACTGCTATGGACAAGGCCACCGATAACGCACAAGAGCTATTGAAAGAGCTTAGCATTAGCTACAACCGTGCACGCCAAGCGGCCATTACCACCGAGCTTACCGAGATTGTAAGCGGTGCGGCGGCTTTGGAAGCAAACTAGTATCAAGTAGTGAGTATCAAGTATCAAGAAATCTCATCCTGAGCTTTTGTCGAAGTACTGCTTCATTTAGAATATTTGCAAAGCCATCCTTCGGGGTGGCTTTGTTTTTTTGTGGAATGGCTGTATTCAGCAATAATTGCGATACAGCGTAGTAGGAATTGAAATTATACCCTAAATTAGGCTATAAAACCAACCTCGATTGAAGAGTAACCTTGAAATGTACGGTGTAAAATTGGAGCGTTTCTTGGTAAGCTTGGATGGCGAAACCATAGAGGCACTCGAAGTTATATCGGTTTCCAAAAGTTTTAAGAAAGGTGCACTTTTACTAAAACCGGGAGAGGTATGCCAATGGAGCTACCAAATATTGGATGGAATAGCTAGAAAATATTATTTAAACGAGGCAAAGCAAATTACTACCGAGCTCTATTTTTTGGGCGATATTGCCATTTCATTCGGTAGCTACGCATTGCAAAATCCCAGCACTGAATATATTGAGGCGCTTACCGAGGTAAAGGTATCAGCTATCAACTATATTGCTTTTCAAGAAGCCAAAGCCAAGCATCCTAAACTGATGGAGCTAGATATAATGCTATTGGAGTATTATGGCCTTTGGATTGAAGAACGATTGTTGCAACTTAGAACCCTTAGTGCGAAACAGCGATACGACATGATACTAGAGCAAAGCCCAAATATACTTAAGCATGTTCCGCTGGGCATAGTGGCTTCTTATTTAGGCATCTCGCTGGAAACATTAAGCCGCATTCGTGCTAAGCGATAGCGAAGGTTATTTGACTTAGGTCAAAAAATAAACCAACCGGGTGTGCCATCTTTGATAGCAAGAAAAATAGCGATGAATAAGCGGATAATTGGTTTTGACTTGGCAAGAGCCTATGCAGTGTTAGGCATGTTTGTAGTAAATTTTAACACGGTATTTGGTAGCCTTACCGATAAACAAGGCCTAAGTGGATTTTTAAACCTTTTTAATGGAAATTCCAGTACCATTTTCGTAATGTTGGCGGGCATGGGCGTATCGCTGTTTACTGCAAAGGGCATAGAGCAAAGCGATTTGCGCGGCAACCTTCGAAGTATCATTTTAAAGCGCTCCTGGTTTCTCTTCTTCTTTGGGTTGCTATTTTTTTTATGGTGGCCAGCCGACATTCTCCACTTTTATGGCGGCTATATGCATTTGGCCGCACTGCTCTTGTTTGTGCCTAAGCATTATTATTTAATTGCTGCAGGGCTTGCTGTGGGGGTATTTCACCTTTTGTTTGTATTGGTGCCGTTTGATACTGGATGGAATTTTGAGTCGTTCCAATATCTCGATTTTTGGACCATCAAAGGCTTCCTTCGCAACACGTTTTACAACGGTTGGAACCCCATCTTTCCTTGGGTAGCTTACTTTTTTGTGGGGCAGTATCTAGGCCGCCTTAACTGGAATGCTAGCCATACGGCACGAAACACCATTTTGGCTGGCTTATCATTGTTCATACCCATACAGGTATTGCAATACTATGCAGCACAAATAACCACCAACAGCGATATGCTTGCATACATACAGGCTGATTACCTGCCGCCGTTTTTGCCATTTATGCTCGGCACTATGGGTTTTGGTATGGTGGTAATTGGGCTATGCATGAAAATTGGAGAGCGGATATCGCACAACCTTATAGCAAAGGTGCTAGCCGAGACAGGAAAACTGACATTAACCCATTATGTATCGCACATTACCATCGGTTTTATACTTTTGGCCATCGTTACTGGCAAACCCTTGGATGAGCAGATTATGGACCTGCCAGACACCCCGCCCCTCGTTATTCTGTTCTTTGCCATCTTCTTTTTTATAGTAAGCTGCCTATCTAGCCACTTGTGGCTTAAGAAGTTTTCCAACGGTCCATTAGAGAGCTTGATGCGCAAAGTTTCTGGGTGAATACCCCCCCGCGTCATCGTCTTCTTTTGAGGAGGATGTAACGGACACCGCGTCTTCAGCCTGTCCCGCCTAAGGCGGGGACGCAAGTATATTTCCTACTTGTGTCTTTTCATGATGTAAGCATTTGCTTACTCTCCGCCTTAACGGAAACAGCGCAGGGGCATTAGCCTATAAAGTAAATAATGCTTGCCCACAAACAAAACCCCAGGCCCCAAATAATTTACCATATTTAGGAGGTTATTTCACCTTTTGCCCCTTTTTACCTAATATTACCCTACTGTAATATTAAGCGAAACATGTTAGTAAAAACATACGGAAGTGCCGTTTTTGGGGTAGATGCAGCCACCATTACCATCGAATCGAACCATTTGGGCGGTGGCCCTAGCTGGAACGTGGTGGGCCTGCCCGATGCGGCCGTGCGCGAGGGGTTGTTTAGGATGGAGAGCGCCCTGAAACAAATTGGTTACCACATGCCCCGCCAAAAGTATATTGTAAACCTGTCGCCAGCAGACCTTAAAAAAGAGGGCTCAGCATATGATTTGCCCATGACCATTGGTGCGCTGGCCTGCACCGATCAACTAGAGGCAAAAAAGCCACTGGAAGATTATATAATGATGGGCGAGCTTTCGCTCGATGGTAACTTGCAGCCCATTAAAGGGGCGTTGCCCATAGCCATACAGGCCCGCAAAGATAAGTTCAAGGGTTTTATATTGCCCAACGCCAATGCCCGCGAGGCGGCTATCGTAAAAGATTTTCCAGTGTATGGGGTTGACAACCTCAAGGAGGTAATTGATTTTCTGGAGGGCCGTCAAGAGATAGTGCCGCTAGAAGTAAACACCCGCGAGGAGTTTTATAAAAATCTGCCCCACAACGAGCTCGACTTTGCCGACGTAAAAGGCCAAAAGAACATCAAACGCTCTCTGGAGATAGCCGCTGCTGGTGGGCACAACGTGATATTGATTGGTCCGCCCGGAGCGGGCAAAACCATGCTGGCCAAGCGCTTGCCTACCATACTGCCGCCCATGAGCCTGCACGAGGCACTGGAGACCACTAAAATACATAGCGTGGTGGGTAGGTTGGGCGCCAATGCCACGCTGCTGCACGAGCGGCCGTTCCGCTCGCCGCACCACACCATAAGCGATGTGGCGCTGGTGGGGGGAGGGGCGTTCCCGCAGCCGGGCGAGATAAGCCTATCGCACAACGGGGTGCTGTTTTTGGATGAATTGCCAGAGTTTAAGCGCACGGTGCTAGAGGTGCTGCGCCAACCCATGGAAGACCGACGGGTAACCATTAGCCGTGCCAAGTTTAGTGTCGATTACCCGAGCAGCTTTATGCTCATAGCCAGCATGAACCCTTGCCCTTGTGGCTTTTATAATCACCCCGAAAAGGAGTGCGTGTGCGGTCCAGGAGTGGTGCAAAAGTACCTGAACAAAATTTCGGGCCCGCTGCTAGATAGGATTGATTTGCACGTAGAGGTAACCCCGTTGCCGTTTGCCGATCTGTCGTCGGAAGAACAATCAGAGCACAGCGAGGTGGTTCGTGAGCGAGTGGTGAAAGCCCGCCGCATACAAGAGGCCCGCTATGCCGAGCTGGATGGCGTGCACTGTAATGCCCAAATTGGTGCCAAGAGTATTAAGGAGTTTTGTCGCATCAACGAGTCTAGCAAAACATTGCTAAACAAAGCCATGGAGCAACTGGGCCTCAGTGCCCGCGCCTACGACCGCATACTGAAAGTAAGCCGCACCATTGCCGACCTTGCCGGCAGCGACGATATTAAAATTGAACACCTCGCCGAAGCCATACAATTCCGTAGCTTGGATAGGGAGAGCTGGGCTGGGTGAGTTACCCCCATTCAAAAATTGTTGTTATCTTTTCGTCGCAAAAAGAAAACGTATGGTTGGTTTGTTGGTGCTGTTTTTGGGTTGGGCAATGTTTTACGCCCTACATAGCGCATTAGCCCACCATAGCGTTAAGGCATTCGTTCAAAGCAAAGCCAAAGGGCATTATCGGTATTATCGGTTGCTGTTCAATGTTATCAGTGTAGTGTTTCTGTCAGGGTTGTTGGTCTTTCAATTCAGCCTTCCGGCTGAGACTATACTGCAGCTGCCCGCGCTATTGCCTATATTAGGCGCATTAGTTTTTGTACTTGGGTTGGTGGTATTGGTGATGGCTTTTGCTTCTTTCAACAAGGCCGAGTTTGTGGGTTTGCAGCAATTGCGGCAAAATGATGCACCCAAGCAAACGCCGCACCAAGTTACCCAGCTCACCAAAACGGGTATGTATGCCTATGTGCGCCACCCGCTTTACTTTGGGATAGTGCTGCTGCTGGTTGGGGCCTTGCTGTATATACCTAGCTACCCCATGTTGGTTTTTGTGGCAACCTCTTTAATTTACCTACCTATTGGGGTCTACCTCGAAGAGCAGAAGCTCCTTGTTGAGTTTGGCGATGCATACCGGCAATACCAAAAAGAAGCAAAGCGCTTTATACCGTTTGTGTATTGAGGAGCTGCTCTCCTATTTAGATTGTGTGTATGTAAGTATATTGTGCAATGCACAGCGGCTCGATAACATAAATGGAGCATGCTTTGGGAGGGCAACTCAAAAGTTAACGAGCTCCTGCTGATGAGAAACTGTATAATTGGAGTGGAAAGGCAACTTTATGGTAAAGGTAGTACCATTGTTTACAGAAGATTCAAACTCAATGGTACCTTGTAACTTATCCAGGGCCATTTTTACGTTCATTAGGCCAATACCAAGCCCATCAAAACTATCTTCCCCGTGAAGCCTACTAAACATTTTAAACAACTGGTTACCGTGACTCATATTAAATCCAACGCCATTATCGGTTATTATAATTAGCCCGCAATCTTCTTTTTGGCTAACATTTATGCTAACCTTTGGGTTGTCAAGGTTTTTACTATACTTTATAGCGTTTGATATTAAGTTGCTCATTATTATATCCAACAATACCTTGTCGGATTTAATAGCGGCAGTTTGGCTGTCGTGTCCAATTTTAAAATTATACTTATCATCTGGGTTTTGCGATGCAATAATTTCCTCTAGAAAGGGAACAATTTCGATTGTAGTTAATTCGATTTTTTTACCTGTCGATTTGGTTAGAGAATACAAGCCATCTATCATATTTAAAGCCCTTGTGCTATTAAGGGAAATGAAGTTGGCAAATTTTGTAAGCTTGTCATCCTCTACCGAAAGCTGCTTTAGCCTGTCCATGAAAATTTCTACAAACATTGATACTTGCCTAACCGGAGCTTTTAAATCATGACTTACAGAGAATGTAAAGTCCTTGAAAGTTTCATCTAAACTTTTATATGATTGTTTTTCTCGCTCATACTGTTGGTTCAATGCTTGGTTAGCCTTAATCAATTCTAATCTAGTTAACGACAATGCCGAGTTAACGCCGATTAGCTCCGTTATCAGTTCTTTCATTTCCTTACTGGTTTGTTTTTCCATGTCATTCAACAATAAAATGTCGATGATTGAATCGGAAACCGGGAAATCGGAAATAGTTAGGCCATAATTTTTAAGCTGGGCAATATCATTTATGTAAGGCGAGCCTACAAACAAAAGTTTATCCTCGTAAACTTTAAACTCCCCCTTAAAACAGAGCTCGATGTTGGTGTTTAACTCAAGGATAAATACCAAACTGAGCGATTTTTGTATCCAATCGAAACTGGCCTCTTTGTTAGTTATTGGCCTTTTTATCGAAAACAAATCATTGAATTCTTTCCCTTCTTGATTGCCTCCAATCACCTTTCGCATGGCAGGGCCAAAACTTAAAATTTTTAAGCTTTTGTCGAAAAAAACATTAAAAGGCTCTGTTAAGTTGAGCAGTTCAACAACTTTGGCCATTTTTATTTTAAAATTTGGATGTTGATTACGCAGTTAGCCTTTTCCTCTCCAACGGCTCCAAAATAGGTCTCGATTTTTTCGTCGTAAAACTTTGCCAATCCTTGTAAAAGCCCTATTACAAAGGCATCCAGGCCTTGGCGATGAGAGAAATAAAAAAGCCGATATTGGTTTTCTGCTGTTTTATCTACGCGAAAATCAGGGGGATTTATATTTGGATAAAACAACATTACCTTACTATGGAAATTGGGTAAGTACTCTAAAAACTCAGCAAAAGTTTGACCGCTTGCCCGAAACAAGATTCCATATTTAGGAGCGGCTGTTTTTAAAACCCAATATTCTCCAAAGGCAATAAGCACCTCACTTACCTCCATGTTTTTCAACTTGCAAATTGATCCAACAAATTGATAAGTGAGCAAATCGGGATAATCTTGCTGGCTTGCAAACGATTTTTCTAAAAATTGTACATCCTCACAAATGGCCATCCACGAATCTGAACCAAATTCGCTTAACACCATGTCCTTGATGGCCTGGTTAACAAAACCTAACATAAATAAATTACTTGAGTTGACTTAAAAGGGTGCTGTATTTTATAGAAACATCTTCCATAAGGTGCTTGCGCCAGTTAGGGTTATTGGAGAGCCAGTTTAGCGCAACCGATTTTGGAACCATAACTGCAGAGATATCTTTAGTGCATTCTGCCTTTACCAACGATGGGGTACCCGTAAGGCAATTTAACAACACAAGAGAGCAATAACCCCCAGGTTTTACCGTATAGACAATTATCTCTTTGGCAGAGGATGTAGTCGTTTTTATTTCTGCTTCCCCTTCAAGAATTAGTGGCACGTAATCCACTTCGTCGTTATATTTTACCATAACATCCCCCTGCTTAAAACGAACCGGGAACGAGTTGTCCGCTATTTCCTGAGCAAATTCT
>CAIOSU010000475.1 GCA_903861055.1 uncultured bacterium | reverse complement strand
TTATCCGGTATTGCAAACCGTATTAATGGGCCACAGGGTTTTGTGGGAGAACATGCAAGCTCGCGAAGCCATTTACGCCAAAGCCGACTTTACCGATGCGGACGGCCTTAAAGCCGGCGAATTGGAAGAAAAGTTTGCTGAAATGAACGGTTGGGAAGCTGAAAGCGACGCAGCCATGCTTTTGAGCAACCTTGGCGTGGAAGAAAAACTACACGACAAATTGATGGCCGACCTGAGTGGCCACGAGAAAGTAAGGGTGCTATTGGCACAGGCCTTGTTTGGCAATCCCGACATTCTGTTGCTGGATGAGCCTACCAACGATTTGGATATCAAAACCGTTGCTTGGTTAGAGAACTTCTTGGCCGATTTTAAGAACACGGTTATTGTAGTAAGCCATGACCGTCACTTCTTGGACATGGTGTGCACGCACATCGTCGATATTGATTTTAGCAAAGTAAATCTATACTCAGGTAACTATAGTTTCTGGTACCATACTAGTCAATTGGCTAGCCGCCAGCGTGCCGATAAGGGCAAGAAAACGGAAGAGAAACGTAAAGAGCTATTGGACTTTATTGCCCGTTTCTCGGCCAACGCATCTAAGAGCAAGCAGGCAACAAGCCGAAAGAAAGCTTTGGAGAAATTGAACGTTGATGAAATTAAGCCATCGAGCCGCCGTTATCCAGGAATCCAGTTTGCACAAGAACGGGAAGCTGGTAACGACATTTTGCACGTTGACAAACTATCTTGCGTTATCGACGACCAATTGATGTTTAGCGATATTACCTTTACCCTGGACCGTGGCCAGAAGGTTACTGTGTTAGGAAAAGACAGCAAAACCATAGAAGCGTTCTTCCAGATTTTAGCTGGCGATCGTAAAGCCAAAGGTGGTACCGTAAAATGGGGTGTAACCACTAACCAGGCATACATTCCGCTGGATAATAGCAAATACTTTGAACACGTTGAGTTGAGTCTGATTGATTGGTTGCGCCAATACAGCGAAAACACAGACGAAACTTTCGTTCGTGGTTTCTTGGGTCGTATGTTGTTTAGTGGCGAGGAAAGTTTGAAGAAAGCGAAGGTGCTTTCGGGTGGAGAAAAAGTACGTTGTATGCTTAGCCGTGCCATGCTGCAAAGCGCCAACGTATTGTTATTGGACGAACCTACCAACCACTTGGATTTGGAATCGATTACAGCATTAAACAACGCAATGATTGATTTTAAGGGTACTATTCTATTCACCTGTCATGACCACGAGTTTACGCAAACCGTTGCCAACAGGGTAATTGAATTAACGCCGAATGGCCTTATTGACAAACTAATGACCTATGATGAGTACCTTGCCGACCCACGCGTGCAAGCGCAAAGGGAAGAAATGTACGGAGCCAAAGTTTAAATATGAAATGTGAAATGGGAAATATGAAACCTCGTATTTCCCATTTTCATTTTAACTAATCATTTCAAATTTCTTATTTCTCAATTCTTATTTCACATTTGCTATGAGCAGGACTCGCCAAATTGTTCTTGACGAATTTATTATCCAAAAGGAAAAGGATTTTCCATACGCTACTGGTGAACTTTCTGCTTTGCTTCGCGATATTGGCGTAGCTGCTAAAATTGTAAACCGCGAAGTAAACCGTGCCGGGCTGGCTGATATATTGGGCCAAGCTGGAGTTGAAAACGTACAAGGCGAGGCACAACAGAAGCTTGATGTATTGGCCAACAACACCTTCATCAATAGCTTGAAAACAAGTGGCGAATGCGCCGGCATTGCCAGCGAGGAAGACGAGGATATAATTTGTATTGACGTAGATGGCGAGAAGGCCAAGTATGTAGTGGCTATGGACCCTTTGGATGGTTCATCGAATATTGACGTAAATGTTTCCATTGGTACTATTTTTTCGATATACCGCCGTTTGAGCGCAAAGTGCCCATGCACGCACGGCGACTTTTTGCAAAAGGGTCGTGAGCAAGTTGCAGCTGGTTATGTTATTTATGGCTCAAGCACCATGTTGGTTTATACTACCGGTAATGGCGTAAACGGTTTTACCCTTGACCCTAGTATCGGTGAATTCTACCTCTCCCACCCAGATATTAAAATACCATCGAAGGGCAGCATATATTCTATCAATCAGGGTGGTTACACCAAATTTCCTAAGGGCGTGCAAGCATACCTTGATTATTGCCAAG
>CAIOSU010000474.1 GCA_903861055.1 uncultured bacterium | reverse complement strand
TTTACAAAAGTGCAAAAATTTGGGAACTGTAGTGAATAAGTGAGCGCAGCATTTTAAAAGAGATGGGTTTAAGTAGTTAAAACGCCTTTTCTCCTCTCTCATTTACCACCTCATATCTACACTTGCCTCCCCATTACTACGGGTAAGTTTTCAGTGTTATTAGGTATTTCGCGACGTAAAAAAGTAAAAGAAATTTACCATGTATTTATAAACCCCAAGTACTATGAAATTTTATGAGCGCTTTATTTCACTATAGCTACTTTTGGGTATATCCACTAAAGCTTTTGGCCAGCGCCCCAGTTTTGATAAGTCTAATTTTTTCTTGATGTACACGCTTGGGTTTACCATTATTGGTAGGGAGAAAGGATAATAATTTAACTGCAATATTTGCTTTCGTTCCCTTCAATTTTAAGTATCAGTTAAATTGATTAAGTTTATAGCTTTATCAATTATAGCTATGACCATCACCCAATATGAATACATTGTTGCGGTAGATACTTACCGCCATTTTGCCACTGCTGCCGCCCATTGCCACGTAACGCAGCCTACCTTGAGTATGCAGATTCAGAAGCTGGAAGACCAACTGGGTATCATCCTTTTCGATAGAGATAAACACCCCGTACTGCCAACCGATGCAGGGGTGGCCATCATAAACCAGGCTCGACACATTATTGCCGAGCACGATAGGCTGATTGAGATTGCCCGAGAAAGCAAGAACATTGTTGCGGGTACTTTATCCATAGGTGTTATACCCACCCTTGCTCCTTATTTGCTGCCGCTGTTTGTAAACAAGTTTTTGAAAAAGTACCCCGATGTAACACTGCAGGTATGGGAACTTACTACCGAGCAAATAACCGACCAATTGAAACGGGGTCTGATTGATTGTGGCCTAATGGCTGTGCCTATTGAGGACAACAGCATAACCAGCATTAACCTATTTTATGAGCGATTGATTGCCTACGTATCGCCGCAAAGTAAGCTGTATGCTAAAAAGCACTTGGTAGCCGATGACCTTGAGCCCGCTAATGCCTGGATTCTGCAAGAAGGGCACTGCCTGCGCAACCAGTTACTTAGGCTCTGCAATCTAAAAGCCAACCAACAGCGCCAACTAGCATATGAAAGCGGCAGCCTAGAAACCCTCAAAAGATTAGTGGACATTAATGGGGGCTTTACCATATTACCCGAACTGGCGGTGCTTGATTTGCCGAAGAAAAAACTAGACCAGGTGCGCTATTTCCGCGACCCAGAGCCAGTGCGCGAAATAGCCTTGGTTACACACCGCAGCTTTGTTAAGCGCAAACTACTGGAACTATTGGCCCATAGCATACAAAAAGCAGTGCCAAAAGAGTTGTTAAACGAAGGGAAGAAAGAGGTAGTTGCAATTTAGTTGATTGGTAAATTTGTTATTAGTTGATTAGGAATGAAATGGGAGAAATAAGCAACATACAGACTTACGCCAAAGTAACGGAGGCCAACTGCCAAGCAGCATTAGATAAGTTTGCCCACGCGTTAAAAGCCATTGGGCTATGGAATGAAGCGATAGCCGAATCTATGGCTTCGTTTAAGTGGGAGCGCGATGAGGTAGGCGCAGTATTTTCAACTTTTACCGCACCGCCCGACTATGCCGCTCGCGTGCACGACATGCAAGTGTCGCCGTATGTGTTTATCTGCTTGCTTACTGGAGCCCAAAAAAGCGATGATTATTGGCTGGCATTTAACCTTTACCTCGAGACAGAGGAGTTGCAGAATTTCTACAATGGCGAGTATTACCAAGAAACATACCCGCTCATAAAATCGATTACCCTTGCCATGCACCAAGCATTTGATGAAACGGGTGTGTACTTTACC
Organism: uncultured bacterium; assembly: GCA_903861055.1. Taxonomy (GTDB): domain Bacteria; phylum Bacteroidota; class Bacteroidia; order Chitinophagales; family CAIOSU01; genus CAIOSU01. Next base: position 28,339 of record CAIOSU010000474.1, on the reverse strand, counting down.
GATGAGTTGCAGGACATGGAAGCACTGGAAGCCTTTAGCGAAAAAGACCTCAGTAAACTTTGGGAGTTTGATTATGCCATTATCCCCAACCATTTGGCTGTGATATACAGCAAACCACCTGTGACACACTCCATTAAAAAGCATGAAACCCATATTGAGGCTTGGTATACCCAGCGCTGGAAAGAGCCAGTATAGGCATAAACTGGTCTTATGGTAAGATAGAAAAGCTTAATTTACTATCTTACCTTTTTAAAAAAATTGATGCTAATTTAGAAGCTCATTAATAACCAAAAAAGGGATATGAAAAAACTATCGGAGATATATATTGACGGCGAAAGAAATGCCTTTCAACCAGCAAGCGCACCGGGCGAAATACCCAAACAAAGATCAGAAGCGTATAGAACCCGTATAACTGTAAAAACCGTAAGCACAGGTGCGAGGTTTGGACATTATATTTTAGACCTCATAGTGTTCTACATATTGGCAATAGGCATTATGGCGGGCATTGTGATTGCAACGGGCGACGAAGCATTTCTAGACTCTGGCTTAGGCACCCTGCTACAATATGGTTTTTTGGTTTTCTACTACTTCTTCTTCGAAGCGGTATTTCAAACCACACCGGGCAAACTGGCAACCCAATGTGTAGTGGTTGATGAGTATGGACAAAAGCCAACTATAGGACAGATATTGGGACGCAGTTTTTCTAGATTGGTTCCATTTGAGGCTTTTTCGTGCCTTGGCGATTCTAGCAGGGGCTGGCACGATAAATGGTCGGATACTTATGTAGTGCGCAAAATAGACCTTGCTTGGATGCTCGACCGCTTAGCCGAGCAAGAGGGCGAAAACGTGCATATATACAACTCCATGGTTAGCGAGCAATAGCTTTATTGCAGCCATAGGCAACTGCAGCGCTACTTGTATCGTTATCCTAAAAACAGATTATCATGCAAACCAAATACCTCTGCTCCTTCTTGCTGCTGTTTAGTATTGTGGCACATGCCCAACAAACCCGTTACTTTCAATTTACCACCCAATGTGGCCACGGCAATTGGCAGGATACCGCTTTTATAGCCGCCACCAACAACCAAGCGGTAATTGACTCAATACTAGCCAACATAGCGCGCCCAATGGGGCAGCGCAACTTTATCAATGGCCCCATTGATGCAGGAGATGGGGGGCATAACCGCAATGCCAGCCATGCTTTTAAATGGCACTTTGTACCCAACGAATGGAGTTTAGTTGAAATGGCCATCGAGGTTTGCGATGGATGCCCTTACACCGATTTGGATGCCGATACCGCCTATTGGTTGAACAACATAGGGCAGTTTTGCCCCTGGAGCGGACAACCCGTGCGTGAAGTTTCAGAACCAACGGCAATTTCTTTAGTTGGCGCACCTATTACGGTCCGCATATATCCCAAACCTGCGGTAAACTCAGTGTTTATAGACCATGACTATGCTGGCAATGCCAGCATAACGCTAATGAATATGTTGGGCCAGCGGGTATATTACGAAGAAAACTTTGTAGGCAAAATGCTCAACATTCGCCCTTACGATGCGGGTGTTTACTGGCTGCACATCAGCCTAGGGCAGGAAACCTTTATGGAGCAAGTGGTTATTAATAAGTAGTTATTGGTTGATTTGTTAATTGGTTATTAGACAAGTAAATTTTTCAATCAACCAGTTAACCAATAACCCATTAACCAATTAACCAACCTTCCATCGACTAATGACAGAATCACATGCTTTATCCAGCATAGCATATACTTCCTCAAAGCCGTTGTCGTCGTAGTAGGGGTCGGGTACTTCGCGGTTTTGGCCAGGATATATCTCGTTCAATATCATATACACCTTGGCGCGCTCTTCGTCGTTAATAGCAAGGGCCAACACGTTGGCTAGGTTGCTGCGGTCCATAACATATATCGCGTCAAAAGCCTCAAAATCATAGTGCCGAAACTGGCGGCTATGCTGGCCACTAATATCTAAACCATATTTTTTGGCCACCTGCACCGAGCGACCATCTGGCGGTCCGCCCGCATGCCAGCCCGAAGTGCCTGCAGAGTCAACAGTCCAATCAAGCCCTTGCTCAGCTATTTTGGCTTCCAAAATACCGTGCGCCAGCGGCGACCTACAAATATTTCCTAAACAAACCATTAGAAACCTCATGCTTGCAAATATGAGATATGAAAGGAGAAATGCCAAAATAAACAGGAAATGAGGTAAGAAATATAAAACCAACCATTTCCTAGCACCTCTTTATCGGCTTTGCCCTAATTTTTAGGGTAAGTTGAAAATTATACAGCAAATCTACCGCACCGTTACCTCAACCGTAATCAACCTAGTGCTTTCAAAAGGCTCACCATAAGGCTGCGGGGCCTCCCAATTGGGCATTTTGTTAAGGTGCATATACAATAGGGTATCCAACGGTTCACCAACACCCTGTACTATGGACGATTTTACAATTTTTCCCTTTTTATCAAACTTCACCTCAAAAGTAATTACCCCTTTGTAACCCTTCGGGGTACCAAGCGGGTAAACCACTTTATCAAAATACTTTTGCACTTCATCCATACCGCCCGGGTATTGGGCTTGCGCTACCGAAGCATCGGTAAGGGATAGGTTCGCGGCGTTGGAAACACTAAAATTATCATTGCTGGAACCTTTATTTACCGTAACTGGTACTGGTGCAGTTCTACCTGCAGAAACACTGCTATTGTTAACATTAACCAATGAAACCGTATCATCTTGTACTGTTTTAAACTTATCATCCATATTTCTAAACCCATCCTTATCTGCCGATACCTCTTCCAATACCACCAAATCGTTAGGCCTTTCCAATTGAATTTCTTCGTCTGCAGCAGGTATTGGCTCGCTTTCGGCAGGAGCTGGAGCGCTAGGCTTTTGGGCTACAAAATTACCTTCTTCCTTTTTCGATTTCGCATTTCCATTAGCATCTGCAACGGTTACTTTATAAGATCCTGCACCAGAACCATTTGAAGCTCCGTTAAGCTCTTTGTCTGTACTACTGCCTGGAGTCCGCTCATAAGTATTAGGAGCGCTTGTTCCACTAACAGTTGAAGTTATAGTGCCTGCGTTGTCCAAAACAACGCTTGTCTCTTCCATTGGTGCGCTTTCGGCATCAATGCTAGTAATGCCAGTTTCTGCATCCTTCGATTTCTTAAACAAGCCCAAACTATCCTCTTTGCCCATGGCAATGCCTTCCGCTTGGTTTTGCATGGTTTGATTGAAGAACCAAAAAGCTGAACCAACTACCAATAGCAAACTCGCCGCAGCGGCATAGCGATACCAACCAATGCGGCGTTGCGGTTTCTCTGCTTTTAGTTTAACAGGTTCATTATTGGTCTTTTGATTCATTAACGCCTCTCTACCATCGCGGGTAACTTTCTGTTTCAGTACTTCCAAGCGTTCCATCAGCTTAGCGTCGGTCATGGCCAGTGCGCTTACTGCATGCTCTTTGGTGCCGAGCAAAGCTATGCCTTCGGCCGCATCGCGGCACATCTCACAGTCTTCCAAATGCTGCTCTATGGCTTGGCGAGCTTCATTTTCGAGCGGGCCAAACACGTATAGCAACAAGGTTTCCTGGGTCAGGTCGCCACTGCCGTCAAACAAAAAATCATATCGTTCCCTCAGGTCGTTCATGGTCGTTTTTCAATCAAATTCTTTAGGTTGCGTTTACCGTTTTGTATGTGGCTTTTCACCTGCATATCAGTTAGGCCCATTTGGTCCACAATCTCCTTGTAGCTCTTACCCTCAATATAAAACAGCACAATGCACTGTCGTTGGTCGGGGTTGAGCGCCTCTATGCTTGTTTCAAGCCTTTGTAATAATAATTCTTTTTCGTCCTCCTTATGAAGATGCGGTTCTACCTCCGTTTCCATAACCGACTCCAAAAATTGCGTATACTCTTTGGTGCGGCCCACCTGTACTTGCTCCTTGCGTAGCAGTTGCAAGCAGTGGTTTTTGGTTACGGTGTATAGCCACGGTTTAAACTGCTCCACTTCCTTATCCCGCAAATCTTTAGCCAACTTTTCAAACACATCGGCCACAGCATCTTGGGCAGCGGCAGCATCTTTTAAATATTTCATGCAAACACCTAGTGCCAAATGCAGGTGCCTACGGTATAGCTCGGCCAAATATTCAGGCTCGCCCAGTTTTCGGTACGCCTCCAGCAAGGCCTCATCGGCTTGCTGTGCATCGTTAATATGGCCCCCCGTTTGGTTCAATTTTTTTAAAGTATTGTTTTTCAGTTGGTTGTGTCCGTATTAAAAATAATTACAACACCGTTTATGGAATAAATATACCTACCGCATCATACTTAAAAGCTACTGCACAATGGGAAATTACTAAAACCGTACCAATTCTTTCATTTTCAAAGATAGACTTATGAAAACCTCCAAATTAAACCCCAAAATGTATTCGCTTTTGCTGTTGACTATTCCTTTTGGCATGGCTAGGCAGCCAGTTTAAAACGCGGCGCCAGAAAGGGGACTGATTAAAATAGATAGGCTTGTGTAGGCAAAGCCTCCACTATCAGTTGCACGCAGGCCTGAAAAGGCATATGAGCAGAATGAGCACGGTTTTGGCTTAGGGATAGCAGCGTAAATACTTCATTGAAGATTGCAGCTGATAGCCCGATTTGCAAGGGAAGCCCAAGTATTAGTTTTAGACATACCCAACTTTCGGCGCCGCTTATGCTTTTTGGTCATTATGCCTTGGTAAAAAAAGGTTGCCTTTCATGGGGGACTATTGGTTTATAATGTAGGGGGAGTAATAGCCCCAGCATATTGCCCATCACTTCAACAATGTTATGCTCCCCTTTTGATACCGCACGTTCACCCCATCGCAGTTAAGATAGCTCAACTGGTACACGTATACGTCGGGTGATAAGTAGCGGCCTTTAAAGGTACCATCCCAAGTATGGTTAATGTTGTTGGTGCGGAATACCAGCTCCCCCCAGCGGTTGAACACTTGCAGCTCTATGAACTGTATATCGTTGTGGAACAACTCAAACCGATCATTCACGCCGTTGCCGTCTGGCGAGAATACGTTGGGTATGTATAGATAGCTATCGCTACAATCGGATGGCTGCCCCAATAAACTGATAAAAATGGAATCGATAGCCACACAGTTGTTGTTGCCCCAAGCCTCCATCGTTATCCAAGTAGGCTCGGTAATAATGGCAATTGGGTGTTGGCTGTTAGGGTTGTTCAATAAAGCAGCATCGGCGGTCCAGTTATAGCTTAACACCGCTGTCGCAGTAGTATTCAGCAAAACGGTATCGCCAGGATACACTTCGGTGGCGTTGGCCAGTATTTCCACATCAGGCGCGCTATCTACGGTAAGGCTTAGGGTAATGATACTATCGCAACCGTTAATGGCCACAAGCGTATCGCGATAAATTCCAGCTTGAATATAGGCAATGCCACCCAACATCACGCTCTCGCCAGCACATATGGTACGGTTAATAGTAGTGTCAACCACGGGTACAATGCTCAGGCGCAGGGTGAGTATACTGTCGCAGCCCGGTCCGCTTACGGTATCTGTATAAGTGCCTGCCGCTGTATAGTTATTACCCTGAAAAATATAGCTGCTTCCTGCACAAACCATCGCCGCAACCGTATCCCGTAAATAAGGAAGTAATGCTAAAGTAAGATTAACTATACTATCACAGGCGGGGCCGCTTACCGTGTCGGTATATATACCCGCAGCGGTGTAAACGGTACCATGGAAGTTATAGCCATCGCCGGCACAAATGGTTTGGGTGGTGGTGGTGGTAAGGTATGGCAATACGCCTAGCAACAATGTGTGGATGCTGTCGCAGCCTGGGGTGATAATGGTGTCGTTGTATGTACCTGCTGCAGTGTAAGTATTGCCTTGGAAGTTGAAGCTGCCGCCGGGGCAGATAAAGCCCGCCACCGTATCGCGCAAATAGAAAATCACAATTAGGTTGAGGGTTACAATGCTATCACAAAACGGCCCGCTCACGGTATCGCTGTAAGTACCTGCTGCCGTATATACGTTGCCATGGAAGACATAGCCATCGCCGGCGCAAATAGTTTGGTTGGTGGTGTCAGTGAGGTAGTTGCTTACCGTTAAGTGCAGTACCACGATGCTGTCGCACCCATCGGCCGTTTGCAGGGTATCTCTATAAGTGCCGGTAGCATTGTGCCCGTTTATCGATTGGCCTTGGCAAATAGATTGCGTGATCACCGTACTATCGGCAGGCGTTACGGTTAATATCAATAATATAATGCTATCGCATTGAGTTATGGTGGCAAGGGTATCCATATAGGTGCCCGCCTGCGTATGCATGTAGGGCCCTATGGCCACGCTCTGCCCTTGGCAAATGGTATCCATACGCAGATCGAAATAGCTGGGCCCCACCTCAACTCTGACGAAAATGGTACTATCGCAACCGTTACCTTGTTGGTGCAGTTCTTTCAGTACTATCTGGCTGGTAGTGATGTGTAGGGTATCGTACTGCACCAAGCCTGGCAAATGATATACGGCGGGTATGTGCGCGGTATCGCCTTGGCAAATACTCACTGTGCGCATAACACTGTAAGCGGGCTTATGGGTAATGTTGGTGGTAACAATACTGTCGCAACCCGAAGCGGCGGGTATGGTATCTATGCGCACCTGTATGGAAGTATCGGCTGCGGAGAACGTGAAAGGGCCCACTCTTATTACGTCGTTAGGGCAAACTATTACGCTTTGGCTACCATACTTAGTAGGGGTAATGGTAAGGTTGGTGGTAACGATACTATCGCAGCCGGTAAATGCCGAAAGCGTATCTATATAAATACCCGTAGCAGTATAGCGTTGCGTGCCTACCTTTATGGTATCGCCTTGGCAGGCCGTGAAACTTTGGTTTACACGGGCAAGCATCTCTAAGTGGTAAATGGATTGCACCGTATCGCGACAGCCGTTTATGTCGGCATAGCGGGTAATGATATACAGGCCGGTATCGCTTGCCGATACATTGAGCACACTAAGGGTATCGCCATTAAAGGTGCTGCCGTTGGGCTTCTGCCAATGGTATGTATAAAATGGGCTTACCATGGGTATCAGCAATATATCTTCGCCTGGGCAAGGCGTATTGCTGATGGTGATAGGCGGGAAGCGCAGCGTGTCAATATCAGTAGCCGAAACGTAACTGTTGCCACAAGCATCTACCACCCTAAAGGTATAAGTACCTATAACTGGCAGGTAGAAGATGTTGCTCAATTGGGGGGCAAAGGTTTGCGGGCCAGATATTACCTCGTAGGTGTAAGGTGGCACTCCGCCCGAACTATCAACTAGCACCTGTGTGGTAACACTGGCTTGGCAAAAACTATTTACAAATTCGCTTATGTGCGGAAACGGCGAGCCGTTAACCACGATTGTATCATATATGATGGTACAGAAGTCATTATTATCGAGATAAAAACCCTGCGTAGGAAACTCAAAAAAGTCAATCTTGATGGTGTAGATACCATTTGGGATGTTGTAGATGGTCTTTCTAACCGAGTCTACCACATCATCCGTTTCTATTACCTGCCCAGTGGTAATATTGGTAATAGTATAAGTAAAGTGCGGCAACGGAAAGGGATAGGCATACCTATGCCCACGATTAATAGCCAGATTGATGGCGTTAAATATGCCGCACTGCCCAGTGATAGTGCTGTTGAAGGTGTAGCTCTTGCTATCCACCTCGCTGGGCAGTATGGTAAAACTGCTATCAATGCGCTGCCCGCAACTATCCTGCACGCTAAAGTTGTAAGTGCCTGCTGGCAGGTTTTTTATCTCGAACAACTGGCCCGCGGGCACCACAAAGGTATCTGGGTAGCTAAGGGTAGATTGGTACTCAAACCCCGGCTTGGTGCTTTGCAGCGTGGGCGGACCCGAATCGATTACCCATACCAAGGGTGCAGTATTGTTAAAACCCTGGGTTTGGATTTCAATGGCGATGGTGGAATCCAAACACTCGCGACCCACGGGAAACGGGTACACGGTAGGTGGTGCCGGGTCGGCCCAAACCCAATCAACCGAAGTATATGTCTTTCCACATTTATCAACCAGTATCAACCGATAAGAATGGCCCACGATGCCGTTCTGTAGTACTGCATTGGTTACCATTCCCGAATCGGTTACCATATTCAAGGTAATATCGAACAGGTAATACTTTAATGTATCGGGAAGCAATGTTGTCATGCCCTGATTATTGATGGTTTGGAAGGCATAGCCCAGCTTTGGTGGGCACGAGCCCGCAACCACGCCCACTGCAAATGGCACAATCGCTGAAGCCGTGTAACCATCCATCCGCAAACTTACCCCGCATGCATTGGTAATGATGGCATGCCAAGGCGAACCACCTAAAACCGCATGCGGCAGTATGGTGTATATCTGTACCGTGTTGTATTGCGTTATTACATTCCAGAAGGTATTGTTATTGATAGCGCCGCTCATAGTATTGATAATGATTGATGTGGTATTGCCCATATCATCATGTACCTCCACCGTCATGGGAAATTGTAGGTTGGTATATGTAAAATTAATAATCAGCCTGGCTGAATCGCCGCACAGTAAGTAGTGCGTGTATTGGTCAGGTGCGAGCGAGCTGGGCACCGACGACAGTACCACGCCCTTGGTTTGAAAGTTGCCACAAGCATCGGTTACGCGCAAAGTGTAGCTGCCATCGGGCAGGTTGTAGAAGGTATCAATGCTTTGCGGCGGTGTGGTTACCGGCGATGGCGGCACCAACTGCCAAGTGTAAGGCGCCACTCCCCCTGATTCCAAATTGCCAATGATATAGCCGTTGGAGCTACTGGTGCATTGTATAACAGGTATCGGGTCAATGTCCATCAACTGGTAGTTGCCCGTAATTATTACGTCAACCAAAGTAGCCGTTTCGCCAAGCTGGTTCTGTACCTGTACCGTATAGCTACCGGCAGGCAATGCATTAAAGATAGGGCTACTTTGGCTGGGGCGGGTAACGGGTCCGGCGGTGATGCTATATATAAACGGCGCGCCTGTGCCGCTGGCTATTACTTCTATTGTGCCATTGGCTTGGCAGGTACTAATGGTTGTATTGGTATTATCGATGGCGACAGAGGCAGTGCTTGTTGCCGCCCATAACAGTATTGCTATCAAAGCAAAAGTGCCCTTCATACCCTTTGCAGCAACATATAGAATTGTTAGTGCTATTCTCATACCTTCAAATTTAGATGGACTAGATGCCGCAGAGGGGGAGATTTCCGTAAAAAGGGTAGAAAATTCCTGCAATTGCTAATTCCCTAGTTCAAAAGTATATAAAATGGCTTAAAATTAAAGTAGTAGCTATGTGGGTGACATATCGATTCCCCCAATAGCGTATTGATACTAAACAGTACAAAGGGTATTACGCGGCCATGTTTCATGACTATGCTACGCATGTTTCGGCTCCGCTCATCATGACTGTAAAAGAATCGAACAAAGACCATCCAAGCTTTTACCTTTTTACCACCTTTGGCAAATCCCCAGTCTCAGCTTTATACACCTTGCTGAAGTACTTGGGGTCGTTGAAACCACAGCTGTACGCGACTTCCTTCACGGTGGAGTATTGTTTGGATTCGATAAGCTCCATGGCCCGTAAAATCTTAAGTTTGGTAATGAGCTGTATAGGCGAATAACCGGTAAGGGCTTTAATCTTTCGGTACATGCTGTTCTCATCCACCTTTAGGTGCTTGGCAAGTTGGGCATTGTGTATCTCAGTGGTACTGATGTTGGATAGCACGTAATATTTAAACTCGCCCACAAACTTCTCTGCGGCCGATTCGGGCTTTACATTCTTATCCGTTCCGCTGGCTAACAAGGCCTCTATGCGCTCCTGGATGTGCGTGCGGGTATGCATGGTGTTGTGTATGCAATGTTCCAACTCGGTAATGGAAAACGGCTTGCGTAAAAACACATCGATACCCGCTTCCCAACCTTTGATACGGTTGGGTAGCGAACCCTTGGCGGTAAGCATAATAACGGGTAGATGGCTAAGTGCTGCATCTTGTTTTATGTGGGTAGTCAACTCAATGCCGTTCATGCGGGGCATCATCAGGTCGGTAATCACCAAATCAGGTAGATAAGTTGCCAATAGCTCTTTGGCTTCCTGTCCGTCACCAGCGGTTTTAATGGTATAGTTGCCTTCCAGCGATGCGGTGATGACTTCCAGTAAATCCATATTATCCTCCACTATCAATAGCCGTGGTTTGTTGGTGTAATTATTTGGCTTCGCAGTTTTAGGTTTATTTAGAAGGTGTACCTGTTTGTAATTTAACCGCTTGCCTATATGGTTTTGTTGGATAGCTTTAAGTTCTACCAGTGGCAATTTTACGGTAAATGTACTGCCTTTGCCTAGCTCGCTTTTTACGCTTATGGTGCCGCTTAGTAATTCAACCAACTGTTTTACCAAGTATAGCCCAATACCGAAACCCGTAGTGTTCTTAATGTTTTCGCTATCGTTTTTGGCGGAGTAGAACTGAGCGAATATAGTCTCCAATTCATCCTTGGCAATGCCGATACCGGTATCTGTTACTTGCAGGGTTAGGGTACGTGTCTTTTTATCGGTCGAGAGTTTCAGCGTTATCTTACCTTTTGGTGCAGTAAACTTCACCGCATTCGTAAGCAAATTGTAAAGCACCCGCTCCAGCTTGGCGAAATCCAGTTCGCAGATAAGCTTTGGGGACTTACTGATATCCAACTTCAAGGAGATGTCTTTCTGCTCGCATAGTGTAGCGAAGTCAGTTTCCATTAGTTGTAGAAACTGCACCAAGTCGCCTACCTCGTTATTCACTTGATTGAACTGGAGGTTGGTTTTGTTGATTTCTATAAACTGGTCGATAATGTTGAGCAAGTTATAGCTCTGGTTTTGAATGGCGCCTAGTCGCCTTGAGCCTGCTTCCGACAGGTTTATGTCGCGCGTTATCAGTTCACAATTACTTAGGATAATATTGAGTGGCGTGCGCAGTTCGTGATTGAAGTTGGAGAACACCGAGTCTTTTACTTTACTCAACTCTTGTGAATCCTTCAGCTTCTGTTCTTGCAGGAAGTAATCGCTCTGGTATTTCTGCTCATAAATTTTGATGTCGATGTTTTCCTCCACATACTCGTTTATAGAGAAGTATAGGTCGCTAAAGGTTTTTTTCAACCCGTCCACATCCCCCAGCTTGGCATAAGCGTTTGCCATGGCCCTCAGCCAAAAAAAGACTCCCGCCGAGTGGAGAAACTTCTCCGTTTTGTTTTTCTCCAGCAGTGCCTTTGCATGGTTGATGAGCTTATGCTGGTCGGGGTCGTTGCGCATCTCGCCAATGCTCAACTGGTACAGGTAGTTTTTAAACCTATCCTTATAGGCATCGCTCAGTTCAGGGCTAGCCTCCAGCAGGTGTTGTAGCTTGTTTTTATACTCCCTGCCTTTCTCTCCATCGCCCCTGTTAAAGTATGCGTTAGAAAGCTCCATGTAATAATCGAGCTTTTGCACCGTGGTTTGCGGCTTAATTTGGGTTTCGTACTGGCTTAAGTACTCTTGGTACTGCACCTTGTACTTCTCATCGCGCAGCGAAAGAGAGTAATAGATGCCCATCAGCTTGGCCAGGTAATCTTCCCTTACGGCCACATTGGTAAAATCGCATAGTCCCAATGAATATTCCAAGTGCTCTAACCCTTGCTTTACTTTTCCGTTGTCAATAAGTAGCTTGCACAGACGCAGCTCCTCAACTATTATCTTGTTCTTGGGCAAGCGTGCCCGTTGATGCACTATTAAATCGAGCGTGATTTTTTCGGCCTCCAGCAGCAAGCCCATACGGGCATAGCGATTGTATATACTCTCGTATAAGCCTATCTTCTCTTCATCAGGAGCGGTGTTAAGCTGCTGTTTGAGCTCAACAATTTCTCGGATGTATTCTTTATTGCCAAAGCCTATCATAGCAGCGTAATTAATAGCAGGACATAAAGATATTGCCTTGCTATGTATCAATATATAAAAAGTAAGTTTATTAGACGTAATAATCTGAATTCACATTTTCAACTCAGACTTGAAGATCATTTCCGGTAGGCCCCCCCTCCTGCGCATAGGCTTACTGCCTAAGAGCAGAATGGTGGTGTTGCGCAGGAAGCTGGTGGGCGTAACGTTGGCTACATTGCCGCAATTGTTATTTGTCAATACCCGATTAGGTAATGACAACCCGTATTTTTTCAGCATATTTGTAAGTACATTTTACCCTTATATACCCTTTGCTATGAAAAAGTATTTGCTGCTATTGCCTCTGGCGCTTTTGATGTTTTCGTGCGGAAGCGATACCGAAACCACCGATGCGGAAACAGTTGCTACCGATACCACCGCTGCACCAGCGCCCGTTGAAGACCCCGCACTGAAAGGTCTAACCGACGAGGACAAAAAACGCTACTACGATGAGTATGGTATTGATTATAGCAAAGGCATGCCAGCCGGATTGAAGGTAGGCGACCAGGCACCTATTTTTAAAGCCAAAGACCACAAAGGCAATGAATTGTTTTTGCCTGATTTGTACAAAGACAAACCACTAGTGCTGGTTTTCTATCGTGGTGCATGGTGCCCCGTGTGCAACAAGCAGCTATCGGCCATAGAGGATTCTATAAAATACATCAAAAATGCGGGTGCTACTTTGGTTGCCATTGCCCCAGAAACGATGGATAAAGTGGGCGAAACTGTAGAAAAAACCAAAGCCAGCTATTCAGTAATCGCCGACCCGAATGGGCATATCATGAATGCTTACAAACTCGATTTTTATGTTACTACCGAGTACCAAAAGAAAATAAACGAGTTCTTAAATGCCGACATTGCAACATACAACGGCACCAAGGAGGCTCGCTTGCCAGTACCGGCAACTTATATTATAGGCACCGATGGCAGAATAAAATACGTTTACTTCCATCCCGATTATAACCAAAGGCCTACCATTAATGAAATAATACAGGAGCTGAAGAAATTGTAATGCTGTATTATATCTGTATTGTATTGCCCCAAGAAACCTCCTGCTGTTCCAAACTCTAGCAGTGGTTCTTGATAATGTTATCAACCGTGGTGTAGCTGCACCGAAATACCCATAATATAATGAGTGAAAGCCCATTTATGCCGCAACAACCCAATCAAGTAAAGGCTCCACTGTTGGTGGGCACTGTACTACTGGGCATCGGCATATTTTTGGTTAGCTATGTAAAGTGGGAGAGCATATTGATCTCTCTAGGATTGACTGCAGCCAGCACAGGTCTGTTATACTTTTTATTGAAAGGCTTTTTACTTAAAAGGACCCAGCCCAGATACGGCAACCGCGATTTTGACCCCAAACGCCGCCGAAAATAAAAACGGGTATGGCTAATCCGACAAAGCCATACCCGTTTTCTACAATCTCCCGAAAAAAACAAACTGCCATAATGCATTCTTGGGTTAATAACGCAACAGGGCTATTGTGCGTTGCCTGCAACCCTATTTTATTCCTTAGTTTTTGCAAATCTTAACAATTATCGAAAATCGCGTAGCGTGCGGCGGCTATAAAAACCCTTGTAATACCATAGCTCATGCACCTCGGTTAGGTTTATGGTATAGTCTTGATACAGATTGTTAAACGAATGCAACTGAATGTTACCGGTAGCACTATCGTGGCCAATAAGCTGCTTGCAAACCACACCATCGCGTGTAACCACTATAAACACCTCATTTAGGCGCAACTTATCGCGCCAGTGCGCCGGTGGTAGGTACTTGGCCTTCACAAAATCGCCCTCCATCAAATGCGGATACATGCTATCGCCTTTAAGCTCAAATACACGATAAGTGCCTTCGTCGTCATTATAAAAATCGTAATCGGGCAGGTTTTCAATATACTCTGGGTCGGCAAATCCCTTTTGGTAGCCCGCCTGAGCATATACTGGTACCGCCTTTATCACCTCATTATTCTGCCTATCCACTACTATTGATAGCACCCTAACATCATCCTCGGGTTTTAAAAACATATCCGGATCGTCATAAAAAACATAGCCCAAGTTGGCCTTGTACTTACGGTACAACACATCATACACCAACTTATTGGGGTCCTTTATACGGTTGGCCTGAAACTCGTATAAATAATTGTGATAAAGCCCGTTTTTTAAACAAAAGTCCTCATAGTTGGCAATATCTTGCTCGTCCACAATCTTATCTACCACCTCCATTACCTTATCGGTACGTTTTTTCGTAAACTTAGGGGTATAGCCCTCCATAGGTTCCGTAACTACTATGCCATCAGGCTTGGCAAAATACATTTCGCCCTCGCCATACTCTAGCCAATCGGGGTTCAGGTTATAAATTTCCCTTAACTTTCTTGTGTGCCAGTAAGCAAATTCGGTTTTGCTATTCTCTACCATCGAAATCAAGGCCTGCTCTACCTTTAGTACATCGGCTAGCGCTTTTTGGTTCATTTTCAGGCTTTTACGAAACTCCTTTAAGCGCTCACCAAGTTTTTCTCTTGATTTAGAGAGGTTTATTTTCATATCCATGTTTTCCTAAAAATTTAACGTCTTTTTTCTTGACAAGTATAAAATACCTTTATAAATTTGTACTATCTATTCACAATATTAGTAAAGTTTAAATTAAAATGCAAGTTAGCATGCCAACCGTTAGCCAAGTTTAGTTCAACTAAACGTTTTTTGCGCGAAGAGGTGAGTTTTATTAAGAATTAAGCCACTTCGTGAGCCTTGCATTTTTGCACAGGTACATCAAGTTGGTATTTTCTTTTCGGCATATAAACTCTGTATGAAAACTACACGGCATAAAGCAAACCATCAAAAAAAATGAGGCGCTAGCAAAAAACCTACAACCCAAGGCACATGCAACCACACAACCGAGCAAAAGAGATACTCAAACACCTTATACGCAATAGGTTTGACCGACTGAACACCTATGGGCTACTTACCCTTGGGCCCGATTTAATACATATTGCTCGAGATGCCGGGTTGGATGGGCTTGCCGCCGAAATGGAACAAAATCTTAAACAAGAGCTACCACCCCAAGCGCACTACAGCAGCCAAAAGGCTGCCGCATAACAAAACCTTACCACAGCTATAGTACTGTGGCACCTCTACTTTTTGTGCAGCAAATGCTGCAATATTTTTTGTAGCCAAGCCTTGCCTTGGCTAGATGGCCAACCTATGTACCTAGAAACCATAATTGATATAGACCCGAACCTGCAAATTATATACTACTATGAGCAGGACGTAAATGCAACCACACTTGAGGCCCCATGGAGTGCACTGGACCACTACTGCGAGCAATACCAACCCTACGAACTGATGCTGGAACGCTACAACTTCAAAGCTGAAGATGTTTCGCAAACGTACTACACAACCGACCTAAAAACCTGGGTAGACCATTTGCCCAAACAATATAAACAAGAGCTGATAGCACAATTTGTAAGCTACTGTGAGCAATGCCAGCCGAGGAACAATATCAGCATATTTAGATAACCAAGCGGACAAAAAACCAATGCCATGAAACGAGACCAAAAAGCTAAAATGAACCTGAACCTTAACCCTATAACTGGCTTACCTAACGAAAACAAACGATACTATTACCCAAAAGCTGATGAAACCGAAGCTGCCAGCGAAGAAGAGCCCGAAAACTGCTCCGAAATAGACGATGCCAAAATAGCCATGGTGCTAGAGCGCTTACGCTGGAAAGGTGCCCGCCGAATAAGAGGATATAAATACAAAGGCACCATACCCGAGCCAAAATCAATAAGCGACTATTTACCCTGGCTAAGGGAGGACTAAAAAAAGAAGGCTGCCCAGTAGTTGGGCAGCCTTCGGAATGCGTTATCAAGCGGTCAATTATTTTTTAACCGAACTCTCAACATATATCGCTTTTGGCTGTACCAGTACTAAAAACTCGGTACGCCTATTAAATTGGTGTTTATCTATCAAATCTTGGCTCAATAGTCCGTCGCGTATACCTTGGTCGTCGGCACATAAGCCGCCGTAAATAGGTAAGGTTTCGCCAAAACCTGCTGCGGTAATGGTTTTCATCATGTTCAATATGCCATTGGTCATGCCTTTACCTATCAAGTAGTTGGCAGCCGACTGGGCACGGTTGGCCGATAAGCGCATGTTGTAAACCTTAGAACCGCGGCAATCCGTATGCGAACGCATTTGTATCACCATGTCAGGGTATTTCACCAAATAACCATACAAGCGATCAAGCTCTTTGGCTGCGTCAGGGCGAATGTTATACTTGTCAAAGTCATAGTAAATATTCACCAAGCGAATAACCCCAGCCAATTTGTAAAGTTCTAGGTCTGCTTCTACAATACCCGAAATTTTACCTTTGGTGTCAAAGTTCTTCTCGCTCTTCAAGAAATACAGCTCTTTGTCGCCATCTAGCTTATATTCTTTCTCTGATTTCAGCTGGAAGGCAAATTTGCCATCTTGACCAGTGGTGGTTGAGTCGATGGTTTTATCGGTAAGGTTGTGCAACTTAACAATGGTGCCTGGTAGCGGTCCAACCCTTACTTCCTCTTTGGTGTTGTCGTCTACTTTTACTTCAAAAGTAGTACCAACCAGCATCAAATCGCCACGGTCAAGCGGCACCCTTATTGCAGGGGAGCTATTGTCCAAGCCAATGGTGCTTACATTTACTTTATTTGGCAAATAGCCATCCTTAGCGGCATATATGCCGTAGCTCTTGTCAGTTTCTACTTTAAAGGTAGCTGCGCCGCCATTCTCGGTAAGCACTTTACCCAAGGTATCGGTGCCGCTGAGCAGCGATGCATATGCGCTATCAATAGGGTCGCCAGTAAGCCTATCGTAAACTATAACTTTCAAGCGCAGGCCATAGGTATCGAAATAATAGATATCATCATCGCCAACACCACCTCCACGGTTAGAGGCAAAGTAGCCTTTCTTCTTTTCCTTGTTAAAAATCAAACCAAGGTCATCGAAGTGGGTATTAATTGGGTAGCCCATATTAGTTGGACTGCCGTACTTGCCATTTACAGGCGTAGCGTAGTAAACATCTAAACCCCCTAGGCCAACAAGCCCATCAGAGGCAAAGAACAGGGTGCCATCTTCGTGCAAAAACGGGAATTGTTCGTTCCCGGCACCGTTTACACCTTCGCCCAAGTTTTCAGGGGTACCGTAAGTGTCGCCTGCAACCGAAACACGCCACAAATCCAATCCGCCAAAACCACCTGGCATATCCGAAGAAAAGTATAGGTATTTGCCGTCAGCCGACAAAGTAGGGTGGCCACAGGTAAAATCATCGTTATTAAAAGGCAGGCGTTCTACACTGCCCCAGTTACCATTCTCTAGTTTCGATTTAAATACGCTAAGACGCATAATATCTTTCTCGCCTTTCTTCTTACTCTTCACAAAAGAGTTTCGGGTAAAGTACATTACCGTATAGTCCTTGTTAAAGGTTACCGGGCCTTCGTGAAACTTACTGTTTACTTTGCCGCCCAGCGCTTGCACATCGCCTACCGCAGTATCGTTGGAAATTGCGCCGGTATACAAATCAAGAAAAGCACCGCCTTGCCAAACGTCTTTGCCTTTAGCTCCCCTGTTCGATGGGAAAACAAGCATAGTATCTTGATAGTAAGATGGACTAAACTCGCTACCAACTGTGTTGGCTACACCAATGTTAATCACATTGTAGCGCAACGAATCGGCCTTGAGCTTGTTTATTTCATCCATCGATTTGGCTAAGCTGGCACCCCGTGGATCGTTGGGGGCCATAGTGCTGTACCGCTTGTATTGCTCTTTGGCATCAGTATATTTACCGTTTGAGCGCAAGGCTTGCGCATAGTTAAACACAACTGTTGAGTCGGCACTGATATGTTTTGAAGCCGAACCATACCAAAATTCAGCATCGGCAGGGTTGCCTAACAAACGGTAGCTATCGCCAAGGCGCACAAGGGCATGATAGTTGTCAGGCTCTTTCTTTATTGCGCGTTGATACTGTTTGATGGCCTTATCAAACTGAAACAAATCGTAGTAGCGATCTGCTTTCTTTGTTTTAACATCTTGTGCGCTTAACGCACCAACGGCTAAAAACAACGTAGCTATTAAAATCAGGAACGATTTGTGGTTCATCCTGGTTGGTTTTTTATTCAGGTGTATATAAATAAGCTGTAAGGTACAAAAATATTAAAATAAAACTAGAAATCACAAGCATTGTCACCGGCCTATGTAGCGCTTGTTCAGTATAGCATACACTCTGGAGTTCGCAACAAAAAAAAGCCGCTAACAAGATTTTTGCTAGCGGCTTTAATGTAATATGCATTAAGTTAATAAACCAATATTTTTGTAGTTTTCACGCCTTCTTTGCTCACCACTCTCACAAAATATAGGCCAGAGCTGAGTTGCGAAACCGGAATTTGTGCTATGTTAATTCCCGATTTAAAGTTCTCGGTGCCTGTATATACGTTTCTACCGGCATTATCAACCACCTCAATAGTAGCATTTATGGCCTGGGGCGTGGTAAACTCAACCGCAAAACCAGCCGCAGAAGCTGCAGGGTTCGGATAAACCCTTAAGCTACTGGCCGCATCAACTTGATTGACACCAACCACATAGTTGTAAGACTTGGTAGCCGTGCAACCATTTCGATCGGTTATGGTAACCGAGTAAGTGCTGCCTGCTGTGGCTACAATACCTGCAGCGGTTGAACCTGTTGACCAGCTGTAGGTATAAGGCAAGACACCGCCATCAGCCTGTATAGTTAAGCTTGTGCCGTTTAGCACCAAATCGAGATTAATTGGGTCAGGCTGTGCAACATCAATGCTAAGCACCAATGATTCGTTGCTGCTATTGGTAACGGTTACCAAGTAGTTTCCTTCGTCAACGAATGTCAACTGAGGACTTGTGCTGCCATTTGACCATTCATACTGATATGGCCCTTGACCACCGCTTACCGAAACAGTTATGTTTCCATCGAAAGCACCGTTGCAAGAAATTGGGTCAATATCTACTATTGGGATAATAGATGTTGGAGCCGTGGTAACAAAAGTGGAGAAAATGGTGTACGGCGAGCAGGTAGAGTATTTGTTGAAAGCCCTAACGCGCCAGCGGTAAGTATAGCCCGGCAACAAGTCAGTAAAGATAAGTGAGGTATCGGATACAAGCGTATCTATGGTAAGGTTGTTGATATTATTTGAGCGGGTGCCCTGTATCTGATAGTGGGTAGCACCTGGCACCATTTTCCATTTCAGGTTCACGTAATTGGCCGGAACACCAGTAGAACCAGTTGGCGGGAACAAAGTGGCCGATGTATCGGTAATGATAGGGTAGTTAGGAAAGTTTATGCCCAACATGTAACTGCGCCTATCGCTCAAATAAGATTTAATGGCATCAACTTGTTCAACGCTATGGTGGTCTTGGCACGCATCGTTTGCATACGACATGTACAAGCTGCCATCAGGGTTGTAAGGATTACCTTGAAAATCGTTTTTGGTTAGCGTATATGGGCAATTCCATCGGTCGCTAATGAAATCAGCTGGGGTGTCACAGAAGAAATCGGCACTTGAGTTACAATTGCTTCCGTTTACGCGCTCGTCTGATGAACGCGGAGCATCGGTTGCGGAGCGGCCTTCCCAACCATAAAAGGTATGCGGCAAAGAGAAAAAGTGGCCCAACTCATGGGCTATTGTGCTATTTTCATCGCCTGCACAAGAATTATTGATGGCTATAAAACCCTGACGACCACCGCCGCCTGGGTTTTGAGGGCCGCCAAAACTTGAAAAATAACCGCAAGCTCCGCTTGGGTCAGCCACAAAAAATATATTTATCACATTGGCTACGCTCTGAGCGTTAATTATGCTTTGATAGCTACCCGTGTGGTTGTAAAGCGCATCACTGTTGATGTAGTTAATTTCGTCGTAAATATAAAACTGCCAATCGTAAGGCGCATACTGCCTGTTTAAGGTACACATAGCATCTAGCAGGGTGCCCAACTTATAGTAACCACCGCCAGCGTTGGTGCCAACAATATGCACTTTAATGGGCAAATAGGTAATGCCAGTGCTCTTGTTTGCATACGGACCTTGATTTACGGCCTTATAATCGCGCAACCAACTGGTCATTTCAACGGGCATGTCGGTAGCACAATAATTTTGAGCGTTTGCATTGCTAATAATTAGTAGAGCAAACAATGGGGCAAAGAATTTTTTCATTGTAAGATAGCCTTATTAATAATTTCGTTACAAAAAAGTAAATAGCCGATAACAGTATGGGTGGCTAAATTTAGTCGAAAAGAAACGGATTCCCAAATTTTTGTTAACCTCCGCCCCTATAACACAATTTTTGGCTAGTTTTGTTCAAAAAATAAGAGAATCATGAAGATATCAGTTATCGGTGCAGGCAATGTAGGCTCAACCTGCGCTAATGTTTTAGCCCATTACGATTTGGTAAAAGAGGTGGTTTTGCTCGATATTAAGCAAGGCATAGCCGAAGGCAAATCTTTGGATATGTGGCAAGCATCGCACATCAACGGTTACAGCACTCGTATCAAAGGTGTTACTAATGATTATAACGCAACTGCCGGTTCTGATGTAGTAGTTATTACCTCTGGCTTGCCTCGTAAACCAGGCATGACCCGCGACGACTTAATTAATACCAATGCGGAGATTGTAAAAAGTGTTACCGAAAACGTGGTGAAACACTCGCCAAACACCATCATCATTGTGGTATCAAACCCATTGGATGTAATGACCTACTGCGCATATCTTAATGCAGGTTTGCCATCGAAACAAGTGATGGGCATGGCTGGTATTTTGGATACTGCCCGTTATAAAGCTTTCTTGGCTGAAGAATTGAACTGCTCGCCTAAAGACGTACAAGCCATGTTGCTTGGCGGCCACGGCGATACCATGGTGCCGCTGCCGCGTTACACTACCGTTTCTGGTATCCCAGTTACGGAGTTTGTTGAGGCTGGCCGTTTGGACGAAATTATCAACCGCACCAAATCTGGCGGTGGCGAAATTGTAAACCTTATGGGAACTTCAGCTTGGTATGCACCAGGCGCTGCTGCTGCCCAAATGGTGGAAAGCATTATTAAAGACGAAGACCGCATTTACCCAGTATGTGCTTGGTTGCAAGGCGAGTATGGTTTGAACGACATTTACCTAGGTGTACCCGTTAAATTGGGCAAAGGTGGTATCAAAGAAATCATTGAGCTTAAATTGAACGATGCCGAGAAAGCATTGCTTTACAAATCTGCCGACGCGGTGCGCGAAGTATGCTCCGTATTGGATGCTACTGCGTAGTAAACGCAAAGCACTATATATTTTAACGCCCCTGCCATTGAGTTGGTAGGGGCGTTTTTTTGTGTGCTACTTTTAGAAAAAGTAAAGGCTTAGCTTTACTTTAATTTTGTTTTTGTCAAGTTATCGCTTTACAATTCTTTATTGCTTGTTAGGTTATAGCCAGACTTTAGTTTAGCCTCTTTTTTGCCCGTGAACCGATTAAATTTACTAATCGGCTCAAAAAATGGCCAATTGCGAGCCGATTACCGGCTGATAATACAAGCCCTCGCCTTTTACTCCTATTTTTGCACCCAACATGCAGCCCACCAACCGTAGCAAGTACCTGCCCCATGCCGCATTAATGGCCGTGAGCCTGATTTATGGCGCCAACTTTACGCTGGCCAAGCAGGTTATGCCACTATACATTCAGCCTTTCGGGTTTATATTGCTGCGGGTTATTTTTGCTACCGTCATGTTTTGGCTATCGGGGTTGATGATAAAGGAAACTGTAGCCCGTGCCGACATACCCCGGTTGATGGCGTGCGGTTTGTTTGGCGTAGCCATCAACCAACTTTTCTTTTTCAAAGGCCTTAACATTACCAGCCCCATTAATGCTTCGCTACTAATGATAGTAACCCCCATATTGGTGCTGGTGTTTGCGGTGCTGGGCAAGCAAGAGAAAATGAGCGTAAGGAAAATACTGGGTATAGTGCTGGGCACCGCTGGTGCATCCGCCATTATCTTATTTAGCAATGCAGCAACCAACAAGGAAGCCAGCATTCTGGGTGATTTGTACGTTTTTTTGAACGCGGCGGCGTACGGTACCTTCTTGGTCATTGTAAAACCCCTTATGAGCAAGTATCACCCTTTTACGGTCATTAAATGGGTATTTCTGTTTGGTTTGATACCCGTGTTGCCCGCAGGATATTCAGAGCTGGTGGTGGTTAACTGGTCGTTGCTTGATACCAGCGCCTGGCTCGTTGTGGGCTATGTGCTGCTGTTTACTACTTACTTGGCTTATGCCCTCAATACCTACGCCATGCGCAGCGTAGAGCCATCGGTGGTGGGCTACTACATTTACGTGCAGCCTATTTGCGCTACCATAATTGCGCTCAGCCTCGGCAGCGACCATCTTACCTTGATAAAAGTAATGGCCGGCCTTGTAACCTTTGCCGGGGTTTATTTGGCTACTACTAAGCCGACTGTGAAGGCTATAACTTCCACCCCGCAATCTGTTGCTGAGTAGCCGTAAACTCTGCCCACATCTCGTTGAGTATTTGGGCGGCCGGTTTCACTTCGTTTATCATAGCCGCTACTTGGCCTATCTCTAGTTCGCCCTCGTCAAGGTCGCCCTCAAACATGCCCTTTTTGGCTCGGGCACGGCCCAATAATATGGCCAACTCTTCGCGGCTTGCGCCACGCAGCTCTGCCTCTTGCACTTGCTCAAAAAAACGGTTTTTTATTAATCGCACTGGGGTTATTTGTTTCATAGTAAGCAGCGTATCGCCCTCTTGGGCCTGCACTATACTATGCTTAAAGTTATCATGCGCACTCGATTCGGAACTGGCTGCAAACCTTGAGCCTACCTGAACGCCATCGGCGCCCAAAGCCATTACCGCCATCATGGCACGGCCACTGGCAATGCCGCCAGCCGCTATTAAAGGAATGGTAATAGCATCCCGCACCATCGGTATCAGGCATAGGGTAGTAGTTTCCTCACGTCCATTGTGTCCGCCAGCTTCAAAACCCTCTGCAACCACGGCATCCACGCCCGCTTCTTGGCACTTTACTGCAAACTTTACGCTGCTCACTACATGCACTACCATGATGTTGTGCTTTTTAAGATGGCCCGTCCAGGTTTTGGGGCTACCTGCCGAGGTGAAGACAATAGGCACATGCTCTTCTATGATGATTTCCATTATGTCCACAATATCTGGATACAATAGCGGAACGTTTACAGCAAAGGGCTTGCCATCCACCGCAGCTTTGCATTTTTGAATGTGCTCGCGCAATACTTCGGGGTACATGCTACCGGCACCAATAATACCTAGCCCTCCTGCATTGGTTACGGCAGCGGCCAAGCGCCAGCCCGAGCACCATATCATGCCTGCTTGAATAATAGGATATTGAATGCCGAAAAGTTGGCTAATAGCGGTTTGCATAGCGAAAGGTTATGGGGTAAAAATAACCTTGATTTTTGGGAATGGAGGCCTTAACGGATGTTTTTTATGCAGTTTAGGGCAAGATTAGGGTACAAGCGAGCCATAACGGCAAGCTTATCTTTATAAAATATTTATATCCCAACCCCTACCTTTGTAAACAAAACTTTGGGGGCCGAAAAAACTATGAGATATCCGGTTGTGTAACAATACCTCAATTATTTGGCAGTATATAAACGTTCGATGATGCGATATTGGCTGATAAGCGCTTTGCTGCTGTCCGCATGCCAACTGCGTGCGCAAGATAGTATTTGGAAACAGAAACCCGAACTGCGGCTTGCCGGGTTTCTGGAGGTATTTTATGCCTACGATTTCAATAAACCGCAAGGCAACTCAAGGCAACCCTTTTTATACAACCACAATCGCCACAACGAGTTCAACCTCAACCTAGGGTATGTAAAACTGGGCTTAGAACATACCAAATACCGCGCAAACTTAGCCTTACATGCCGGCACGTTTGTAAACGATAACTATGCGGCTGAGCCTGGTGTATTGAAACATGTTTTTGAGGCCAACGTGGGTTTGTCGCTCAATAAGGCCAACAACTTGTGGCTCGATGCCGGTATATTCGCATCGCACATTGGTTTTGAAAGTGCCGTATCTATTGATAACTGGACCCTTACCCGCTCGCTTTTGGCCGAAAACTCGCCCTACTTTCTGTCGGGAGCAAAACTGACGTTTACCCCCAATAGCAAATGGACCGTTGCGGCACTGGTTTGCAATGGCTGGCAACGCATACAACGGGTGCAGGGGCAATTCGTTACCGTCATTTGGCACACAACTTACCTACAGCCCCACTGCTGCGGTTAGCTTCAACTGGAGCACCTTTATCTGCACCGACGACCCCGATAGCACCCGAAGAATGCGGTATTTTAACAACCTGTACGGCAAGTTTCAGATTGGTAAAAAGTTTGGCTTGATAGTGGGTTTCGACATTGGGGCGCAACAACAGCGCAAAGCCAATAGTGGCTATCATGTTTGGTTTAGCCCGGTATTGATTGCCCAATATCGTTTTACCCCAAAATGGGTAACGGCTTTGCGCGCAGAGTATTACCAAGATAGGTGGGGCGTTATTATTCCGAGCTCAAACCTTGATGGTTTTGCGGCATCGGGCCTATCACTCAATTTTGATTATACGCCTATACCCATTATTGCTTGCCGTATTGAGGGCCGCTGGCTGGGCAGCATTGACAACCTATTTGAACGCAACAACAATTTAACCAACAACAGCTTTGCGCTGCTGGCTTCTATTGCCGTAAAATTGCAATGGTAAGGGTACTATTGCTTTTGTAAAGCAGCCAAACTTGCAAAATTTAGGCAAAAAAAATGCCAGGGAACCTTACAACCCTGGCACTTACTACTAACTAAAAACCTGATTTAACTAACTCCTAAGCTTTATAGTCTCCTCTCACATCGAGATGGCATTCTCTTCAATCAATTTGCGCAAATTAATAAGCGCATAACGCATACGGCCCAAAGCAGTGTTAATGCTCACACCGGTAGTATCGGCTATTTCTTTGAAAGATAGGTTGCCGTAGTGGCGCAGTATTACTACCTCTTTTTGTTCTTCGGGTAGGCTCTCAACCAACTTGCGCACTTTGAGGTGCGTTTCGTTACGGATGATGCGGTCTTCGGCGTTGTCGTCAGCAAACTTAAGCACCTCGAAAATATCGAAACCATCGCTGGTAGCAATCATCGGGTTGCGTTTCAACCTACGGAAATGATCGATGCACAAGTTATACGAGATACGCATTACCCATGGCGCAAACTTACCCTCCTCTTTATAGGCACCAGAGCGAAGCGTGTGCAACACTTTGATGAACGTATCTTGGAAAATGTCCTCCGCAAGGTTTGTGTCTTTCACAAACATCATGATAGAAGTGAACACCTTGTCTTGATGACGGTTGATTAAACACTCCAAGGCATATTCATGCCCTTCCATGTACAAGTCAATCAACTCCTTGTCCGTTTTGGTAGTACTGTTTGCGGCCGTAAGCATAATGTAGTCCCTCTGTTTAGTTTACAATACCTAGTATGTGTTCGCTAAACGTAAGCCAACTACCGTGCCAAAAATGAAAAAGAACGAATTAATGGCCCAAACAGCGCCAAAATAGGGGTTTGTAGCATATTTTGTATGCTTTAGTGCACAGCAAGTGTACACTATAATGACTACTCCAATCTACAATTTAACCTCCCTAAAGTAACGCAAACACCCCCATGCGCATTGCTGCCCTCCCCCTGAATTGACATTCTTTAACAGTTAACCGACGAATTGGTGGGGTGGATTGGGGGTTTGTTTTTGATTGACGAGGAATGTCACCCCGAGTCTCGTTTCAAACGAGAAAGGGGTACGATGTGAGATTGAAATAGAAAAAGGGTGATTAGAAACTAGACTCCGTATGACGGCGACTTTATCAAAAACAAAAAAGCCGCAAAACCCATCAGGCATTGCGGCTTATATATAGTATAGCACGGAATGGTTTATCCGTGGTTTACACCCGGCTTAGGCGCACCAGCCAAAATTTCGGCGTTGGCTTTGTCGGCGTATTTAGCAAAGTTTTTGTTAAACTCTTCGGCCAAGTGGTTCGCTTTCTGGTCGTAGGCTTCTTTATCGGCCCATGAGTTGCGTGGGCTCAATACTTCGCTAGGTACGTTAGGGCAGGTGGTTGGCATAGCTAGGCCAAACACCACGTGCTGGTTATACTCTACGTTATCCAACTCGCCATTAAGGGCAGCGGTAATCATGGCGCGGGTGTAGCTAAGTTTCATGCGGTTGCCAATGCCGTAAGGGCCACCGGTCCAACCAGTGTTTATCAACCAAACTTTTACCTCGTGCTTGCGCATTTTTTCGCCCAACATTTCGGCATACTTGGTTGGGTGCAACGGTAAAAATACCGCACCAAAGCAAGCAGAGAAAGTAGTTTTAGGCTCGGTAATGCCCGCTTCGGTACCTGCTACCTTAGCGGTATAGCCCGATATAAAGTGGAACATGGCCTGGCCTGGGGTTAAGCGGCTAATTGGAGGCAATACACCAAAAGCATCGGCCGTAAGGAAGAAGATGTTTTTAGGTATCGGGCCATAAGACGGCTCAACGGCATTATCAATAAACGTAAGCGGGTAGCTCACGCGGGTGTTCTCGGTGCGAGCGATATTGGTAAAATCGACAGTAGTAGTACCCGGTAAAAACTGAGTGTTCTCTAGCAAAGCACCTGGGCGAACGGCAGCAAAAATCTGCGGCTCTTTTTCGGCAGATAGGTCAACGCACTTCGCATAGCAACCGCCTTCAAAGTTAAACACCGAGTCGTCGCTCCAGCCATGCTCATCGTCGCCAATAAGGCCACGGTTAGGGTCGGCGCTAAGTGTTGTTTTACCCGTGCCGCTTAGGCCAAAGAAAATAGCGGTATCGCCTTCGCTACCAATATTGGCCGAGCAGTGCATGCTCAATACGCCTTTATCGTGTGGCAATACATAATTCAATACCGAGAAAATACCTTTTTTGATTTCGCCAGTATAGCCAGTGCCACCAATCAAAATCATCTTTTTGGTGAAATTGAGGATAGCGAAGTTTTTGCTGCGGGTGCCGTCGGTAGCTGGGTCGGCCTCAAAATCTGATACGCAAATAACGGTCCACTCAGGCGTAACGGTTTTCAAAGTCTCTTCGCTGTGGCGCAAAAACATATTGTATGCAAACAAACTCTGCCAAGGTTTCTCGGCAATTACGCGCAAGTTCATTTGGTACTCGGGGTGGGCGCAAGCATACGCATCGCGCACATATATGGTTTTGCCTTCTAGGTAATCAACCATTTTGGCATGCAACTTATCAAAGTACTCCGGTGCAATAGGAATGTTCACTTCGCCCCAGTTTACCGAGTTTTCGGTAACGCTGTCTTTTACGGTATATTTATCTTTAGGGGCACGGCCAGTAAAAGTACCCGTATCAATAACCAATGCGCCACTATCGGCCAAGACACCTTGTTTTTGGTCAAGGGCATGTTGGGTAAGCGTTGCGGGGCTCAAATTCCAATAAGCCGTACCGATATTTTTCAGTCCTACTGAATCCAATCCTACTTTCTCATTCTGGATACCTACATTTTGCATAATGATAGGGGGTTGTGGGGTGCCAATAAAGAGCGCAAAGTTAAAGAAATTTTCCTCAAACATTGTTGATTTTTAAGCACTTTTACTGATACGGTGTAGTAGATTGGTGGAATGGTTATCAGTTAATTGCTTGCCTCGTCTCAGACGATGGGTTAATTTGCTTGTTGCCTTGCCTCAGGCGAAGGTTATTTATTAAATGGTTACAAATAACTGGTATAATACCATGCGGTTGCTATAATTAACTATCCTAGAAGAGGGGGATAACTTACCTGCATTTATCAAAAGCTTTATCTTCACTACCAATAATCGATTAACACATGACAACCATGCAATGGCACTGTTTACCCTTTGAGCAATTGAGCGCCACGCAGCTATATAATATTATGGCCCTCAGGCAAGAAGTATTTGTGGTAGAGCAAACCTGCGCCTACCTAGATGCCGACGGCAAAGACCCAAAATGCTACCATGTTTGGGCTGAAGAAAACGGGCAAACACTAGCTTATGCCCGCATCGTAAAGCCGGGCATCAGTTACCCCGAAGTATCTATAGGTAGGGTGGCAACGGCCCTAACGGCACGGCGAACAGGGTTAGGCAAAGAGCTGATGCGGGTATGTATCGATTGCATCACCGACCTATACGGCGAAGCGCCCATCCACATATCGGCACAGTGCTATTTGGAGGTGTTTTATCAAGGTTTCCAGTTTGTAACCATCTCCGAGCCTTATCTAGAAGATGATATACCGCATGTGGG
>CAIOSU010000473.1 GCA_903861055.1 uncultured bacterium | reverse complement strand
TCAATTTCGGTTTTCGGACAAGTAGATGTTCAGCTACTGGAGCGTTTCCCGAAAGAGGATGTAGTATATTTAGAAATGTCGCAACATTTGGATATAACAATCGAAGGCGATTCATTGAAGATAAAAAACAAAGTAAGGGAGCGTGCCCACTATCTAACTTCGAATGATTTAAGTATGTCTCGCGAGCGTATTTATTACACCAGTTTTTCGGAAATTGAGGATTTAGAAGCTTTCACCGAGGTGCCAAACGGAAAAAAAAGCAAAAAAGTGGAAGTAACTGATTTTCAAGAGAAGTCAGCTACCTCCGATGGTGTATTTTTTGATGACAGTAAAAAGTTGGAATTTATTTTTCCAGGCGTAATGTCAGGCGCTACCACTCAAATGGATTATACTGAGCATATCAAAGACCCTCGCATGCTCAGCCCTTTCTTCTTCAATTTTTATGTGCCGGTTTTGAAAGCAGAGTATAGTGTAAGTTTTCCAGCCGATGTTAAGGTTGCCTTTGTATTATTGGGTGATAATACTGAAAAAATAAAATTTAATGCGATCAAGCAAACAGACGGGAGTGTAATTTATACTTGGACTGCTGAAAACCTACCTAAGTTGAAGTTTGAAGGTAATGCACCAAGTCGCAGCTATTTCGACCCTCATATCATATTGCATATTACCACCGTCAATTTAGGGGGTTCAGAGCAGCCAGTGCTGCGCAACCCTGACGATTTATATGCTTGGTACTATTCGTTAGTAAAATCGATAAATCCCAAAGGGGAGGAAGAGCTAAAGACGATAGTAGACGATATAGTTAAAGGAAAAAATACCCAACGCGAAAAAGCGGAAGCTATATTTAAGTGGGTGCAAAACAACATCAATTATGTTGCATTTGAAGATGGCATGGGAGGTTTTGTTCCCCGCAACGCTATTGATGTATGCACTAAAAAGTATGGCGATTGTAAGGATATGGCCAACCTGCTTACCCAGATGCTAAATTTAGGAGGTTTGAATGCTCGAATGACTTGGATAGGAACACGCAGTAAACCATACACCTATAAAATGGTACCTACGCCAATGGTAGACAATCACATGATAACTGCCTTGTTTTTAGATGGAGATACACTTTTTTTGGATGCCACTGGAAAGTATCAAACTATTGATTTACCAACAGATATGATTCAAGGTAAGGAGGCACTGATTTGTATAGATGCTAATACCTACGTAATAAAACAAGTGCCTATTATTGCCTTAGAGACGAACAGGGTGATTGATTCAGTACGTTTGGTAATTAATGACACCGATTTGAAGGGAACCGGAAGAGCTAGCTGGACGGGCTACCCAAAAGTAGATGCAGCCTATGGCTATTACAAAAAGGACAAGGCCGATGATCAAATATTTGTAACCGCTCTGCTAACTAAAGGAAATAATAAGTTCAAAACGGACACGTACACTATGAACGATCCCTTGAATTCGGATACTCCATTAGTTATTGATTATGAGTGTACTATACCCGATTATGTGAAGTCGGTTGCAGGTAAGTACTATATAGGAGTCAATATGGATAAAATGCTGACTACCCAGCCTATTGATAAGGCAAAGCGTACTTACAGTTTCGAGTTTGATTATAAGCTTGACAACAATTTACTTACGACCATTGTGATACCCGAAGGCTATCTGGTTGAGTACATTCCAAGCTCGGTGGAATACAAAAATGACAATTTTGGGTTTAAGATAACCTACACCCAAACCGGTAACGAAGTGAAGCAAGTTAAAAGGGTTTACATAAACACTTTGATGCTTGACCCAACCCAATTTGACCAATGGAATGAGTTTCTAAATCAACTGAATAAAGCCTACAAAGAAACCCTAGTGCTTACCAAAAAAACCTAAAAGGCAGTAAATGATACGTACCCTTATTTTTTTGTTTGCTTCCACTTTGGCAGTGAGCTTAGCGGCTGCGAACCCTGATAGCAGCTATACCCATTATGATTGGGACACCACCATTAGCTTGGCAAAATTAACGGACAAGGAATTGGCCGATAACGCCATCATACTAGTTGACACTAGAATGATGGAGTACGTGAAAGGTGAGGAGGCCGATGATTATGCAATGTACATTACCCGCCATAAACGCTTAAGGGTAAATAACGATAAAGGCATTGATGAGTATAACAAGGTGTTTGTTCCGATTCGTGAAGATGATGAGGTTATCATGCTTAAAGCGAGGTCTATTGCCAGAGACGGTACGGTGAAAGTGTTAAACGAAAAGAGCATTAAAAACCTGGACAATTATGAAGATTATGGCAATTTTGCGCTTTTTGCCATAGAAGGTGTTGAGAAAGGTGGCGAAATAGAATATGTATACACCATTAAACGCTCAGCAGAGATTTTTGGCAGGGAAACATACCAAACAGATGTAAAAATCAAGAAAGCAACGTTTACCCTAATCGTTACCGAAGACTTAAAGTTTGGTACATATGGCTATAATGGTTTCCCCGATGGGGAGTTTGTTGAAGATGGCGAACGCTATATATTGAATATAACAGTTACCGATATGGAACCGCTATATGAAGAGGCTTATAGTGGATATGAAGCTAGTAAGCAACGGATTTCTTATAAGCTTACAGGAAGAAAAGGATCTGATGGCAGACTAAACACTTGGAACGATGCCTCTATGCATTTTTTGACAAGTATTTACGCCTCCGAAACTGATTTTAATCCAGCCAAATTTATCAAGGAGCTGAAACTTGCAAAATATAAAACCGACCAAGAGAAAATACTAGCGTTGGAGAATTATTTAAAAACAAACGTTGCGGTTAAGCTTGAGTCAGGAGAAGGGTTAGGCGATCCAGCGCAAGTGGTTTCTCGCTTATATGGAAACGAGGCAGGTCTTACAAGGGTATACGCAATGGTGTTAAATGAACTAGGCATCCGACATCAATTAGTGCAAACGTGTAGCCGATACGACAATAAGTTTGTTGCCGAGTTTGAGGACTATTATAATCTTGATGAGTATATGTTTTATTTGCCAGAATTGAAGAAATTCATTTCTCCAGCAAACATAAATTTACGTTTAGGGGTGCCACCAAGCTACCTTGCCGGCAACAAAGGACTGTTTATAACTGTGCCCTATGGTTTTGGCCAAGTGCGCGATATACCAACAATGGGATACAAAGACAATACGATTGGTTTAGATGCCGAAATATTGTTTGACAAGAACATGGAGTACGTAACGGTAAAGAAAAAACAATCGTGGACAGGGCACACCGCATATATTTACCGTTACAATTTTGCCTATGCCGACGAGGAGAATAAAGAGGCTTTTATCCGTGAGTTGTTGGCATCTGGTCTTGATGATGCGATTATCAAGTCGAAATCAAACGTCAATGCCCTTTTAATTGATAATGCAACCGATAAGCCTTTGGAACTTTCGGGTGAGTTTGCTTCGGGCGCGTTGTTAGAAAATGCTGGCAATAGCTACATTCTAAATATTGGCGATATTATCGGCCCACAGGCAGAGCTTTACCAAGAGCATGAGCGCCAAACAGACATTGCTTTTCCATATCCGAAACAGTATTTACATCATATTTACTTTACCATTCCGGCTGGATATACGGTAAGCGGATTGGAGGATGTAAAAATTGACAAGAAATTAGAAAGCAATGGAGAAACATTGGCAAGTTTTACCTCAAGCTATAAAATTGAAGGCAATGTGGTTCACATAAACGTGCACGAATACTATATTGTGCCGGATTTTAAAAAAGAACTTTACGAAGGCTTCCGCTCCGTAATCAATGCTGCATCCGATTTTAACAAGGTTGCTTTGGTGCTTGAGCCGATAGGCAAGTAATCAAAAAGAATATAGACTTAAAAGCAGGCTCACTATTGGGTCTGCTTTTTTATTTTACACCCAATTAAAAAAACGAATGCGGCTATTACAGAGCCTAAAAGTGCGCCAGCAAGCACATCGATAGGGTAGTGCACCCCAACATACACTTGGGCAAACGAAACCAATATTGCAATTGCCAGGAGCGCATACATGGGCCATTTGTTATCCCTATATAAGCTAGCGCCAATTACAATGGCGAACCCAAAGTGATTGGTAGCATGCGTGCTAGGGAAACTAAACCCACTGCCACAATGCACCAATAACCGTACTTGTTCTGCCAGCATTGGTTCACGACAGGGGCGCAGGCGTTCAATAAAAGGTTTGATGAGAGAAGCGCTAATTTGGTCGCTCAGCACGAAAGTTACTAGCGTAAAAGCGATAAACCAAAAACCTTGAAGTTTATACTTGTAAAGCAACCAAAAAGCAGTGAGAACATAGAGTGGTACCCATGTATATTGGTTCCTGAGCACGGGCATTAATGCATCAAACCAATAATTGGCCATGCCATTGTTAATGGCTATAAACCATTCATTGTCAATTTTCAATAGTTTATCCAGCATGTTTGCGGGCTACTAGTATCAATCGGTCCGAAATTTCGGATTGGTAAGGGTTTAGTTGGTAGTCGCCAAAGGTTTGCTCCAGCACAAAGCCTGTTTTAGCAAAGTAGCCTTGAAAATCTTCTAATGCCAGCGCTTGCACAGTTTCTGTAAATGTAC
>CAIOSU010000472.1 GCA_903861055.1 uncultured bacterium | reverse complement strand
GATACCTATCTATACGGTAGCACCAATCGTATATCGCCAGAGGCACCAGTTCCTGTTGTTGACATAACCCACCAACAAGATTGCCCAGGCGGAGCAGCCCACGTGGCCATAAACTTAAGGGCACTAGGTGCTAAAGTAACGTTGTGTGGTTTGGTTGGCGATGACCACGAAGGCAAGATACTAAAAGAGCTTTTGGAAGAAGCGAGTGTAGCATGTCATTTTCTGGCAAAAATAAAAACACGCCCTACCACACACAAAAACCGCATTGTAAGCCGAGGTCAGCAAATGCTTCGTTTTGATAGGGAGCAAAAAGATGAACTGAAAGGCCTAGAAGCCAGCCAACTAAAAGAGGCTGCTCTTGCCGCCATTGCCGAAGGACCGCAAGTGGTAATATTGCAAGACTACAATAAGGGGGTATTGTTTGAAGATTTGATTGTTGCCGTTATGGCAGCTTGTGCCCAACGCAACATACCCGTTGCGGTAGACCCCAAGAAACATAACTTTTTTGCATTCCAAGGTGCTTCATTATTTAAGCCTAATTTAAAAGAGGTTAGAGAAGCGCTCAACACAAATGTTGACCCAACATTGCATACCTCGCTGCAAAGCGCGGCATTGCAATTAATGAACAAGTTGCAAGCAAAACAAGTAATGATAACCCTGTCGGAACATGGCGTTTTTATTGCTGATGAAACCAGTGCCAATAAAACCAATGCCCATGTCAGAAACATTGTAGATGTATCGGGCGCAGGCGACACCGTTATAGCTGTTGGGGCTCTGTGCTTGTCAGCAGGGTTATCTATTACCGAAATAGCCCATTTAACTAACCTTGCTGGTGGACTAGTTTGCGAAAAACAAGGCGTAGCATCTATTAGCAGCGAAGAGCTTATATTAGAAGCACTGAAAACAAATAATGATCATCAACTCCTATAAGCATCTAAAAGAACAGCTCAACCTGTTTGTATATGATAGCCAGCCCAAAGTGGTCGAATTTTTTAAATGGATCATGCCCATATTTAGCACCGTAGTCGTTTCAGCGAGTCTTACCGCGTCATAAACGCCATTTGGCAAAGTAATGCATGTTCATTGGCCGCGCAGGGTTGTTTACCTTGGCCTCTGCTTTAAGCTCGCCTGTGGTATCCAATAACTACAAATAACCCCAATACGCACATGATGATTGGATAAAAAAAGGTAATGATGGTTTTTTCTAATTAACGATATAGAATGTGTATATCATTTCATTAGGCATCCACTTCGACCATCACCTTTGCCTTGAGTGCCTCTTCGTACTCATTTACCAAAGTCTGGATGATTTCTCTTACAGGGCGAATTGCGTGAACATGCTCAATGGTTGGACCAGCGCACCAAACCGTTTTATAAGTAGCGCTAAACGCAGCATTCTCAACTGCTTTCATGCCTTTGTAAAAGGTTAACATTTTTACATGCTTCTTCAAGCTCTTGTTCTTGGCCAGCATTACTTCAAGCCAATTTTGCTCAGTACCTATTTTCTGTACGTATGGCGTATTGATAACGGTGCAGGGCGTTCCACTAATTTTGTTGGTCAATACAATATCCTTGGCACCATAATCTACGCAGGCTTGCTTGTATTCTTGGCTCACCTCGGCCTCGTAAGTAGCAATAAACAAACTGCCAATAGATGCCCCACAAGCGCCACGCTCAATCACCTTTAGCAGGTGCTCGCCTTTGCCTACTTCGCCAGCATTAATAACGGGTATGCTGCAAGCATTTAGCAAGCGGGGTATCAGCACATCTGATGGCATGGGGCCAGCGTGCCCACCAGCGCCTGAGTTTACGGCAATAAGCGCATCAGCACCCAGGTCTTCTACCTTTTTTGCAAACGTTTCATCAACTACATCGCAAAACACTTTTATGCCTTCGGGCTTGCACGCCTTTATGATTTCTTCGGGGCTTCCAAGCGAAGTAATGATGTAATCAACGTGCATCTCTACACAAGTGCGCAATTGCTCTTGCAACTTTATGTTCGATTTATTGGCAATCAAATTGATACCGATCGGCCCCTTGCTGTGCTCCCGTATTTGGGTAAGCGCGGCACGAAAATCCTTATCGGTGCGATAGTTAAGCGCCGGTATCGACCCTGTAGCACCTGCATTTCCCGCCTCTATTACCATAGCGGCATTCGACACCAAGAACATCGGTGCCATAATAATCGGGTATCTAATGCCCAACATTTCAGTTAAAGCGGTATCTATGGTATGCAACTTATTCATTTACAATACAAGCTTTTATGCTCCACTAATAACAATACTAGCAGCTCAAAGTTTATCAATAAAGGGCAAATATAGTGGTTTGCAGATAATTAAAAATAAAAAAGCAGGGCTGGCAAATCCAACCCTGCTTTACTATGTAATTCAATATCAACAATTATGCTTTTGCCTTATTGGCTTCATCCTCTTCCTTTAATGCCCGGCGCAATATCTTGCCAACATTAGTTTTGGGAAGTTCTTCTTTAAAAGCAATATGCTTAGGGCATTTGTAAGCCGTAAGGTTTTCTTTGCAATAGTTCATGATCTCGTCTACCGTTAAGCTCTGGTCTTTTTTAACGATAAATGCCTTAACCGCCTCGGTAGAGCGTTCATCGGGCACGCCTATTACCCCTACTTCCAAAACTTTAGGGTGCGAAGCTATTACGTTTTCCACCTCGCTAGGGTATACGTTAAATCCTGACACGAGCACCATCTCCTTTTTACGGTCTACTATTTTGAAGAAGCCATCTTCGTCCATTACCCCAATATCGCCGGTTTTAAACCAGCCATCGTGAAATACATTGTCCGTTTCGTCAGGTTTATTCCAGTAGCCGCTCATTACTTGGGGGCCTTTTGCCCAAATCTCGCCACGTTCACCAGCAGGTAAAAACTTGCCTTCGTCATCGGCAATAACTACCTCCGTTCCTGGAATAGGCAAACCAATATAACCAAGCTTATGTGTGCCATCAACAGGGTTGGCAGTCAAACCAGGGCTGGTTTCCGATAGCCCGTAAGCCTCAACCAAATCGCTACCGGTAAGTTCTTTCCAGCGCACTGCCACAATATCTTGCACAGCCATGCCGCCGCCCAAGCTCATCCTCAGAGCGCTGAAATTAATTTCCTTAAAATCAGGTTGATTCATTAGGCCATTAAAAAGGGTATTTACGCCCGTAAACACCGTGAAAGGATATTTTTTCAAATCCTTCATAAAGGCTGGCATATCCCTTGGGTTGGTTATAAGCACATTTTTACCACCCACTTTAAATATAGCCAAGCAGTTTACTGTAAGCGCAAAAATATGGTACAGCGGCAAAGCCGTAATAACAATCTCTTTGCCCGGTATGAAAGCACTGCCTACCCAAGCAAAAATCTGCTCCATGTTGGCAATAATGTTCCGGTGGCTCAGGGTAGCGCCTTTTGATACGCCAGTGGTACCGCCGGTATACTGCAAAAATGCTACATCGGTGTTTACCACAGCTGGGCGAACCAATTTATGCTTGGCTCCTAGATCGGCAATGTCGCTGT
>CAIOSU010000471.1 GCA_903861055.1 uncultured bacterium | reverse complement strand
TATTGCTTCAAGTACCGAGATTGAAGTTTTCCCATTGGAAAAAGCAACAGCAGTAACTTCATAATCACCGTCATTGCTTCCAGCACCTGCTTCAACAGTTATTGTATCAGTAGCCGAAACTAGGCCTACTAAGCTTGGGCCCCCAACTTTAAAAGTGCGTGCACCAGGGTCTATTGCATTAATGACAATCCCAGTAATAGCAAGATTGGCCGTACCGTCCTCTATTTCATTATTCAAGGGCGTGGTTACATCAACATCAAAGGTTGTAAGCCCCGTGACACTGCTATAAGAACCTGGGTCAGCTACAGTATAAGCTCCATCATTTCCCGTTGAGCCCGTAATCAGCACCTCGGTAATGTTACCCGTCAGAGATACCACATCACCGGGTACCCGTAATTTTGAACCCGTGTTATCAATACTATCTACGCTGTAAGATTTTGTATAGGTAATTGCGGCGAAATCAAAGTCAGTAGGTGCTTGTAACAAAGTAGAAGAATCAAAAGTAATTTCAGTGTCGCTTCCTACCAATGCGGACGAATCAACTTTATATCTGCCCATATTGACCCCTGCAACCACCAAGGTCACCATATCATCAGTATCCAATTCTGTAGATGCTTGATTGATAGTAATCTTGTTGCCTGAAGTGCTAATTGCTGAAACCGCAATTGCCTTGGCACAATTGATTGATACCCCACCTGCTACTGAACTATTTACTATAGGCTCTAAAACAGTGATGGTATCAGCCGTGGAACCGGAAACTGTGTACACCCCATTGATAGCCGTGTTTGCCCCGCTTACTTCAATTTGGCTACCCGGCATTACATACAAAGCATCGGTACTGCCAGCCAAAGTAAAAGTACGTGCCCCCAAATCTATGCCCTTCGGCGTAAGCGTTACCCCTTCTTCTTTTAGGATATCGTTTAGCACTGTATTATCAAGGAAAACCCTACGTTTTATCCAATAATCAAAAGCTGTGGTTCCAGCACCTGCCACCGGATTTCGGAAATCGTCCGGTCCGATTAGGTCAGGATCAATTATCGGCAGGTTTAAGCTATCAAAAAGATAATCAGGATGCGCTTGCTCTAGCCACAATGCAATCAAAAATTCCTGTTTCCAAGCTGTTATCAACGGTACGGGCTGGCTGTAAGTGGCATCTTGGGTATAATCCCTAAAACCAAAAATATCTTCCAATCGCTCACCAGTTATCTGGTAGTCGCCACTGGTAGCCATAGGGTCAAGGAACAATTTTTGTAGGGTAGTTGTAAAGGGGGACGTAACGGTATCAGAGGTAAGAACAATGCCCAATCTATCGGTCAATTGCTGCTGGCGTTCCGCGGTATCTTTAATAGTATCGCGCAATTCAGAGAAGGAGGTGCCCATCTGTTCCAACAACACAAAATAGGCAGCATCCAGATACAATTTCTCGTCACTTGCAAAAGTGGCTGTTTGGCAGGCCGTTAATTCCACGCCATCATGCCCCATATAACAGTTCAATACTTCGATAGCGACCCGGTACTGGCAAACCGTATTGTTTATCTCCGAGCATTTGTTTTTTATCTGCAAAAACTTCAAGCAAAAAAGGTCTTGTAGCTCTTCTCTCTTAGTGACTTTATCAGCAGATGCAACTGTCCAAGTAGTATGTTCTACAGCATACTCAACCAAATCGCTTAGATATGCTAACGGGCTTACAGCTGCTTTGCAATCATCACAGCTACATTTGGGCAAATGATACGATTGAAAAGCTGGATTGATACTTGCTATTGAATCTCCATTTACTGTTGGACCTGTATTAAGCACCATACCCGCATGAAGGCTGCGCATTACGCGTTCGCCTGCTTTTGCAGCGGTATGTATTTTGGCTAGCTTTAGGTAAGCACTGGTGCCATAGCTCTCCGTATCCTTTATGAATTCAGCCCTGTCTTTTTCGGCTATCTTATACAACGAAGTATAACCTTTGCTATCAATCAAAAACTGGCTGAGCTCGTAATCACTACTAACAAGTTCCAATTGGGCATGGGCATCAAGCAAATCGATTGTTGCCGTGCTCTCACTTTCTGCCAAATCGTCTTGGTACTTTAACCCTCCGGCCCTTCTAATGTCTTTTAGCGTGGCAATACTATTGGTGGTAAGAAAGTCGGTTATGTCAGTTTCTATTGTAAAAGAAAGTTCGCTAGCCAAACTAGTAATCGAAGAAGAGTTGTTTGGAACTTCAAAAGTTAAACTGGTTGCAAAAACAAAAAATTTATCCTCCCTATTGTCCTCATCTACATCTACCGAAACAGATGTTATCAATCCACCTTCGCCATCTAGCACTTCACATTTTAATGCGAAAGGCCCACCACCTGCTTCAATTGCACGATTAGTTCTAAATGTAAAAGGGAAATACCCATTACCGTTTGTAACAGAAACACCAAAGTCAGCGAGCTCAACTAAATCGCTTAAAAATGAAATGCGGACATTTTGATTGATGTAAGGCTTCTGGGTTCCTATGTCAACTAGCTGCCCTGTTAAATCATACTCAGTAATACTATCTGTAGCTATCCATGCAACAGGCATTTCCAACTTAATGTCCATCAAATTATTACCGGGAATAAGACTAAAAATAATCTCATCGGTAATAGCAGCAGCCTCAATAGTTACTGAGTATGGAAGTTCTTGCCCTTGGTAGAATACTTTAAGGTATAGCTGGTAATCATCGTTCTCGTCAAAAGGCACTGAAAATTTATGGTTGTAACCATAACCACTTGAAATGGTAAAACTGGTAAAATACTCCTCAAAGAACTGGCGACTTCGCCAAATCTCTACTTGAAGTGGTTCCTTAACCGTTGCTGATTCAAAAATAGGATCTGCGATACTGCCACTGATAACAAAGTGGCTAAGTTCTAACTGAAGCATATAGTTTGATTTCTGATTAATTCGAAAATTGAGCTACTAAATATTTTATCTAAATTAAAAGCCATTTTTAGATTTAAAAAACTAAAATAATTAGCAATGTAAACATCAAAATATGCTAAGTCCTGACAATAAATGCTATTATTTTTAGTATTTTTAGAGGGGAGATACATACTTAGCGGACACCCATCCCTTCACCTCCACCGCCACCTCGTACCATCCGTCTTTTTCTTGTAGGATAGTAACGCTGGTATCCTTCTTCAGGGGCAAAGCAACAACCGCTGCAGTGGACGATGGCCCAATACGGATGTTTAGGGTATCGGCAACAACGGTACCCTTTTCCAGCAAAGGCTCCTCTGCAGGGCCGTCCTCGTTCCTGCTTTGGTTGAGGAGCCGGTCCCTCAGCTTGTCCAAAGGGAATGCTGGCCCTGGGTCAACTTTGCGTCCTGGTGATATCTCCTCGTGCCCCAGTATTTGCTTAATGCCGTATTTATCTATCAGCAAAGAGCATATATCTTCCACCGCAGCTATTTGGGCCTCACTGTACACATGCCAATAGTGGGCGTTTTTCTCATTGCGGTGCACGGCGGTTATCACCTGGTCGGCAGAGTAGTTCCTGCCAAACCACGATTGATAGCTTTCGCCTGTTTTGGTTAGCAGCCCGGCATTGTCTATCTCAATGCCGATGGAATAGTTATTGTAACCTTCCCTGCCGCCGTAAGAGCTTTTGCCGGCATGCCAGGCCGCCGTGTCAAAGGGCACCAATTGGGTGATCTGGCCGTCCCGTGCAACTAATAGGTGGGCTGAAGCTTTAGACTGTGGGTTGCACAATGACCTGATAGACGAAGCGGCATCGGCCCCAGCCGTGTAATGGATAATGATCGCATCGGGCAATCTGGCCTTGAACTTCCCACCACGGTTGGGCGACTCAACAAGCCTGATGCTGTCCCCCGTCAATAAATGGTTTTGGATCTGCATTACATTGGGTTTTAGCCCACCGCGTTAGGGTCGGTAGGTATGTTTGTATTGTTGTCGGGGTCGTTATCCTCGTTATTTTTGTTTTCATCGGTCACTGTGGAGCCGACCTTTTCCTTTTTAAGGGAATCCTTGTCCTTCATCTTGTCACCCGTATCCGACTTGAGCAGCATGTCGAATACCTCTGCAAGCTTGTCGATGGCTTGCTTAGAGAACATGCCCACCACCACCGCTATGGCCAAAATACCTCCTGGGCTGGCTGTCCCCGTACTAATGGAACCTATGCTGTTGGTACTTGCCCCGTACACCAGAAAAAACGCCAGCGCCAGCGCCATACCTATAAACGGACGCATGGCATACCACCACAGCCAGCTTTTTTTTACTTTCTCCAGGCCCACATAAGTAACGAAGGAGTGTGCCATGTGCACGTAAGCACCGAGTGCTCCCGATACGGCCACCAGAACAATCCATCGTGCCTCGGGTGCCATGGCTTTTACTATCTTGGTTCCATTAGGCAACACCAACAGCAGAGCCAGCACCAAGGCTAGTGCCAAAAAAATCATTGCCGCTACCATAAGGGCAATAGTCCTATCTGACACATCTGTCTTCGGTAAAATTGTTAGCGCGTTTAGCGGTTGCGGTTCCATATCAAGCATTTCTATTGTCAAACCCAAAAATCGAATAGTCGTAAATGACATTGCCCGTCAGGTCTGGTTGGTCGTCTTTTTTTCTTTCCCCGTGCAGGTAATGCTCCCGTCGGTTCCATGATTGATAAACCAGCCCCAGCATATCGTCACGTTTGTTGGCATAGGCTTGTAATACAATGCCAGTTATAAATTTTCCTATCTCCAATGAAGCTGCAGCGATAGGGTTGGCCGCCGAGCCAGCCAAGAGTGCCAAATTCTTTACAAAGGGATCAAAATCCTTTCCCTTTAGTACATCTTGGGCCATGTTGGCCTTGTCACGCAACTTAGCCTTTGAGCCCACTACCACCATTTGCCAATGGAGGCACTCGGGTATGGCATCTGCCTGGAATAGCACATACCCCGTATCCCCGAACAACAGTTCATGATGGTCCCTGACGTTCTCCACCGGCGTAAGCACACGGGCGTTGATTGCCGTGTCCACTGCTGATGAAACGATATCCTTCTGCTTTGCGTGCGTCTTGGCCGAGGTGAGGCACTTAAGCTGCGGCAGCAACGAAGACTCGCTATTGATGAAGCTGAGTATCTCTACATCGGCTCTGTCCCTTTTGCTTATTGCCTTTTGGACATAGTTATCGAATACCTTGATGCGGTTTAGGCGGAAATAGAACATGTGCATATATGTTAAATAGGTAGAAGTAAATCTGGGACAACAGAAGGAGATGAATTAAAACCGATCCTTAAATGTCTTCGGAAGCCACGGGCTCATAGTTGTTTATAAGGTCGCCGATGTATATTACATCATCAATAGCGTCGTCCATTTTTTCGTCCTGGCTGATAAGGGCCACCACGTTCAGGGCCGACCTTATGCCGCCCCACACCTTGCCGAACACTACAAAGAATTTGGACCTTTCGGCAGTGGAAGCCTCGCCAGTGGAAACACGACTTCCTAGCTCTAAAATATCATCAATTGCCTTGTCGCCTTTAGTGCGAGTCAGACTTTTTATAAGCCCTAATGCTTCTGCCAAGTACGGCCAAAGGGTATCGAAGTTGTGGAGAAAGTCCTCCGTAGACTGGATTTTTTTCAGGTCAAGCTTTTGGACGATGTTGGCCAGCTTACCGATACGCTCGCGGCGCAGTTTCCTGCGTTTGCGCCTTTCTTGCCTTTTTTGCATGCTCATTTTATAATCTTTAAAATAATAACTAGAAGTTAATTAAAGTATTACTAAGATAAATTTCGTTTTTAGATAAACATAAATTTTCGGATAATAATTATGTTAAAAAGTAAATTTTAT
>CAIOSU010000470.1 GCA_903861055.1 uncultured bacterium | reverse complement strand
TAGGCTGGAACAGGTATTACAAGATAAATTGGCCTACAACTTCCACCAACCCAACGAATTTGGCGTACTCGAAGCCCCCGATGCCAGCATAAAGGTGTTTTGTGTGTTTTTGAACGACGACCAAACGGCGTTTCAAATCAGCACCCCTATAACTGCTATTAATGGTGGGTTGCAGCCAGAAGTGGAGCCTAGTTTAGAGCCCTACATTATGGATGGCAATGGAGCTAAGCGCTTTCTTACCAGCTCCATGCCCGAAAAGGAGGTACAGCTTGATGAGTATGAAATACTATCCATAGTTGCAGATACGACAATTAGCCTAGTGGCTAACATTAAAAGCTATTTGCCGGGCAACCAAGTACCCACCATTACCAATATTGCTATACCATCGACATTGGTTGGTAAAAAGCGCTTTGATTTAGCAGTTGGGCCTCGCAATTTGAACCTGGCCCAAGCCCTAACCATAACCGAAGCGCATAGCCACTATGATGTGACCATTACCTCCAGCGGCACCGAGAATTTCTTTTTGGATATGGATGGCGGTAGTATGGAGGCCAATATCAATGGGTTTTTGGCTGGGCCAGGCTTCACTTCGGGCCAGCAAAGCAATGCGGTAGCCCATACGGGAACGAAATCGTTGAAAGTCAATTTTTCCGATGGGCCAAGCAGTGGCAGTTTTCACAATGGCTGGAAATCGGCATCCTTGTTGCCCTTGGCCCAATATACCACCTACACTTTCTCGTGCTGGGTGTTTTGCACCGGTACCAAATCGACTAGCCAACCGCCCATTATGCGCATAGGGGTCGAGGGTTTAACCGATGCCAGCATAACGTACACGAGCACTTGGAATGCAGGCAATTTGAATCAATGGGTACTGATGACCACCCAAATAGTTACTGGGCAAGATACTGCCGCAAGATTGGTGGTTGATAAGGCTGGCGTATGGTCGGCCCTAACGGTTTATTTTGATGATGTCAACGTTTCGGGCATTCGAGTTTTTAGTGAAACCAAGCGCTATCGCCTGACCAAATCCAACTGTCACGCTACTCGAGTGCATTTCTTGAACCGTTTGGGCGGCATGGATAGCTACACGTTTGCCGGTGCCGAAAAAAGCAGCATAAAGACCGAAAGCAGCAGCTTTGAAAAACTAAGGCCTACTTGGTTTAATGCTACCAACCGGGGTAGGCAGGTGTTGCAAAAGCAAGGCGCTGTGCGGTTATCGTGCTCAAGTGATGCCCTACGGCCCGATGAAATGCAGTGGCTGCAGGAATTGCTTACCAGCCCTGTCGTGTACATGCAGCAAGGCGATAAGCTGCTGCCCGTGCTGCTTCGCGATGGGGAGTTTGAAATACTCGACCCAGTTAAAAACATACTGCGCCTTAGGGTTGAACTGGAGTATGCCAATGATATGATTTTGCAGCGCAATTGATACCCGACCCAATGGAAACTAAACTCAACGAATACCTGCACATAACCCGCGGGCAGGAGCAAATGCTGCTGCACTTGGAGGCCGAGATTGATGATTTTCTAGATCTTTTGAACGCATTGCGTGGTCGGGGCTTTCGCTTTAAAGTAATTGCTCAGCAAGAATACTATTACCTGAAAGACACTATGAAAATAGCAGGCTACGCCGCTAAATAAACTGAACCATGAACCCGCAAATCAGCTTAAACATATACTCCGAAGATTTTACCCAGCCCTTGGGTACTTTGGAACTTACTGACCATGCCGATTTCCCACTGGCGTTAACGTGGTCAACCGGCGATTTTACCGATATCACCAAACGAAGTGGCAGCTTTTCTAAAACCTTTAAGGTGTCAGCTAGCAAGCTCAACAACCGTTTACTGGAGTATATCTACCAAATCGGCATCAATTTTTACCAAAAGCACGCATCGTGCAGGGCCGAGGTATTGTGCAATGGTATTCCGTTTTTTAGCGGCAAGCTCAAAATCAATAACGTATCGCAACACAGCCGCCCTGCCGAATACGACTTGGAGCTGATTGGCGATAACCTAGATTGGATTGAATACATGAAAGTCCATACCATCAGGGATATTGACTATGGCAATCGCACGGCTGCTTACTACAACGATGAACTCTCAGAAGGCTTTGGCTACAGCCCGCTGCAAGTGGCGGCAATCACCAAATTACACCCCTATACCGAGGCTTATGCTTTGGCTAGCTGGGCTAATTTTCCTGATAAGTTTGATTTTGTGTACGGTTTAAAAAGCTACGGTGCCTGGAAATCGGGAAACAAAGTGGTGATGGAAGATTTGCGACCCGATGTTTCTATTTCCCACATAATCCGTGAGGCATTTAGCAAGGCGGGCTATTCGCTTGAGAGTGATTTTTGCGAATCAGGTTTCTTCAAAAAGCTCGTATTGGCTTTCACTGGCGATGGCTTTACCAAAGCTGCCAATGCCAATGATGCGATGCTTTTTAAGTCGGTATTGTGCCAGCCAAAGGTACTTGCCAACCTACCCAAAAACAGCACCATTGGCCCAAGTTTATTGCCGTTGAGCGACTGTGCTGGGTTTTTTGACAACGGCAATAACTACAATACGCAAGTTTATACCGTGCCTAGCAGCAGTATGCAGCAATTTGTAATTGCTGCAAG
Source organism: uncultured bacterium (assembly GCA_903861055.1). Taxonomy (GTDB): domain Bacteria; phylum Bacteroidota; class Bacteroidia; order Chitinophagales; family CAIOSU01; genus CAIOSU01. Next base: position 706 of record CAIOSU010000470.1, on the reverse strand, counting down.
CATTAAAATAACCAATTGGCACCAAAACCTGAAGTATCTGGGCATTGGCGTGGGCAGGTTGGTTGGTGGTAACCTAGTATCCATAGCCGAAGAGGCCGTAGCGTTTACCAACAATGGGCAAACCGTAAATGTAACCGTTGATACCCAATTTTTGCCCTTCGCCCAAGGAGAACAGATATGTGTTTATACCATCGTAAAGACCCACAATTGGGGCTTATCAAACTTCAATTTGCAAAACAAAAGCCCTCGTTTCGAAATACAGCAACTGGAGTTTTACAATGCCATTACAGGCGATATAGTTGAAGGTGCCACATATGAGGTTTCGCAGGTGCTACCCGATTTGAAGTTGACTGATGTGCTCACGGGCATCATGAACATGTTCAACTTATACTTTCGCACCGATACCATTGCCAAGAAGGTTTATTGTGAGCCTAGGGATCAGTTCTTAATGTCGCTCACAGAAGCGCAAGATTGGACCGCCAAATTTGATTTGTCGCGTGAGGCTGAGATACAGTACATTGACGATTATAAGCGGGATGTAACTTTTCAATACAAGCTCGACACCAAAGATGCTTTTTTGAAAGAGCGTGCCGAAACCACCAAAAAACAGCCGGGTTCGTTGGCGCATAAGTTGCCCATAAAATACAACCCCGGCAACCAAGAGTTGGGCACTAAAAACTTTGCTTACACCCTTACGTTCCAAGAT
>CAIOSU010000469.1 GCA_903861055.1 uncultured bacterium | reverse complement strand
TCAAACAACTCTTCACGTAGTTCTTTCAGGTGCTCTTTGCTGGCATGCTTGTGCGCCCCATCAGGCGGAAGACTTGATGTTTTGCTAAGGTCAATCATTTAATTTGCGATTTTTTGATGTACGAAGTACAATGTACGAGGTACGATTTAAAGGTAGCAATTGTGCGACGGATATTCATTAACTGCCCACTGTTCTTCGGGTATCTTGATACTTGATACTCAAATCTTGCTACTAAAAATGCTATATTAGATGCTATAACATGCACTCGCTATGAACCACATCTTACCGCTATTTTCACGATTGCTCCTGGTGCCGCTCTTTGTATTCTCGGCCATCAAAAAGCTTGATAACCCAACCGGAACGGTAGAAACCATGCGCTCGGCGGGTATCAATTTCCAAACCGAGTTGTTTATGTATGGCTCCATTGCTTTTTTGCTTATCGGCAGTTTATTGTTGCTATTGGGCTACAAAACCCGTGTAGGTGCGTTCATGCTACTGTTGTTTATTGTGCCCACCACCTTGCTCTTTCACTGGAATTTTGAGGATATTACCCAAACTATAGCCCTTTACAAAAATGCCGCCATTGTATCTGCACTGCTGCTGCTTATGGCCCACGGCCCCGGTGGCGTGAGTATAGATGCCAAACTAAACAAAGGCCACTGATATGGGCAGCTATAACAACCAAACCGTTTGGATAACGGGTGCCTCATCGGGCATTGGCGAAGCACTGGCCTACGAGTTTGCGAAGCAGGGTGCCAACCTTATTATCTCTGCGCGCCGGGCCGATGAACTGCAACGGGTGCAAGCGCTTTGCCCCGACCCGAGCAAAGTACAAATACTTACCCTCGATTTAGCCGCTCACGATACCTTTAAGGCTAAATCCACTGAGGCATTGGCCTTTTTTGGGCAAATAGATGTTATGGTGCACAATGCGGGCATAAGCCAACGCTCGTTGGCCAAAGACACCAGCCTTGAGGTGGACCGCAAACTGATGGACGTAAACTATCTGGGCACCGTGGGCCTTACCAAGGCCTTATTGCCCCACTTTTTACAACGAAAAGCAGGTCAATTGGTCGTTATAACTAGTTTGGTAGGTATCATTGGCTCGCCGCTGCGCTCGGGCTATGCCGCCAGCAAACACGCGCTACATGGCTTTTTTGATAGCCTGAGGGCCGAACTCACCAACGATAATATAGGTGTTACCATTATTTGCCCGGGCTATATTGCTACCAATGTATCGGTAAACGCCCTTACCGGCGATGGCAGCAAGCAGAACAGCATGGATACCAAAACCGCCGCGGGTCTGCAACCCGACGAAGCTGCCCGGCAAATGGTGCGGGCAATCAACAACAGAAAGCTGGAAGTATATATAGGCAAAGGCGAAACCTGGGCCATATACCTCAAACGCTACTTGCCCAACTTGTTTGCCAAAGTATTGGCAAAGGCGAAGGTTACTTGAGTTGGATTATGCTCCTCTATTGCACTCACAAGACCTGGGTTTTGCTATCAATCTTTTTATTCCCCTATCTCGCGCAAGTATCCACTTGTGCCTAGCGATTTGCAAGTATTTACCTGCGCAATGCTAAACTTAAAATCGTCCTTATCCCACCCCCACCACCCCCATTTCCTTAAAACAACTTAACTTTAGCAGCGGTGCAAATATGAACTGAATGAAGCCTAGAATTTATATTGACACTTCCATTGTAGGCGGCTATTTTGACGCAGAGTTTGAGGTAGCAACTAAGGCATTGTTTGAGCGATTTGAAAATGGAGAGGTAATATTCGTAGTCTCAGATATGCTGGAGTTAGAGTTAATTGGAGCACCCGAACGAGTAAGACAGTTGCTGCTTAATTTTTCAAAGGATAACTTTGTTCATGTTTCTCTTACTGCCGAGGCCAATGACCTTGCCTTAAAGTACATTGAGGAAAAAGTGGTTGGGAAAACAAGTTTGGAAGATTGTAGGCATATTGCCTTAGCAACGATTTCAAAAGTAGATATTTTAGCCAGTTGGAACTTTAAGCATATTGTAAACCTTGAAAGAATAAAGGGTTACAATTCTATTAACCTTAGATTAGGTTATCAGATGCTTGAAATTAGAAGCCCATTAGATTTAAGTCATTATGAAGACTAAAAATAAAGAAAAGACATTCGATGCAGTGAAAATGATGCGCGATGCTCGCGATAAAATCAGCAATGAAACCCAAGGAATGTCTTTTAAGGAATTGAAACAGTACATGGAAGAGCGTTTGAAGGGCGAAAAAATATTTTCGGCCAAGTAGGCCCCCAACTCCAAATATCCCCACCCCACCACCCCCATTTCCTTAAAACAACTTAACTTTAGCGGTAGCAACCACGCAACCCTGCCGCTATGAAGTTTATTAAGTTTTTGGTGCCCACCCTTTTGGCCTTGGTTTTGGCCTTTGCCCTCAATGGCGAGTTGACCATTGGCGATAAAAATCTGCCACCCATGGGTCCACTGCTGAGCCCGTTTACGGGTTTCTGGCAAAATGCCGAATCGAAGGAAATTGCTTGGAACCCCGATGTGAAACTGGATGGGTTAACGGGCAGCGTAACCGTGCAGTACGATGCGCGCCGTGTGCCCCACGTATTTGCCCAAAACGACGAGGACCTATACTACATGCAGGGCTACCTCACGGCCCAAGACCGCCTTTGGGAAATGGATTTCATCACCCGGTATGCCAGTGGCCGCATCAGTGAGCTGGTGGGCGAACGCGGCCTAAAGCTGGACCGCACCAACCGCCGCATGGGTATAGCCTATGCCGCCGAGCAAGCCGCGGCCCACATAAATGATAACCCCACCAGTAGAATGGTGCTGGAGCGCTACACGGCGGGCGTAAATGCCTACATAGCCAGCCTGAGCGATGGCTCGCTGCCGTTGGAGTATAAGATAATGAACTACAAGCCCGAGCTGTGGTCGGCATACAAAACCACGCTGCTACTAAAGTATATGGCCAACAACCTTTCGGGCTGGGACAAAGACTTTGAATATACCAATGCCTACAACCTGTTTGGCAAAGAAATAACCGACCTGCTATACCCTGACCGCCCAGCTGGCATCGACCCGATTATACCCGTGGGCACGCTGTACAACTTCCCGGTTGAGGCGCTTGATACCCCTAAATATACCATCGCCAAGGGCGTTTTCATCAGTTCTGAATTTGATGGCCCCATTAGGGAGAACTTGGGCAGCAACAACTGGGCCGTGAGTGGCAGCCGCACCAATACGGGCTTCCCGCTATTGGCCAGCGACCCGCACTTGGGCCTTAACCTACCGTCTATTTGGTACGAAATGCAGCTTACCTCGCCTAGCGTAAACGTATATGGCGCCACGTTGCCGGGTTCGCCGTGCGTTATTATCGGCTTTAATGCCGATGCCGCTTGGGGCGTAACCAATGCCGGCATGGATGTGCGCGATTGGTACACCATAAAACTATTGTCCAACGACAAGTACCTGCATGATGGCGCCGAGAAACCGATAGCGTACCGCTACGACACCATCCGCGTAAAAGACGCTGCCGATTTTATTGATACCATTAGGTTTACCCACTTCGGCCCAGTGGTATACGATGAGCGCTTCGACCAGAACGGCAACACCACGCCACTGGCCCTGCGCTGGACGGCCCACGATGCCTCTGATGAGTTGATGACATTTTACGGTCTTAATCGCGCCAAAACCCACGACGACTATTTAAAAGCCTTGAACTACTACTATTGCCCGGGTCAGAACTTTGTATTTGCTAGCCACGCTGGCGATATTGCCATAAGGCAACAGGGGCATTTCCCTAAAAAGTGGCCAGAGCAGGGCCGGTTTATCATGGATGGCAGCACCTCGGCATTTGAGTGGCAGGGCTTTATTCCTTTCGACCAAAACCCGCAAGTGAAAAACCCACCACGTGGCTGGGTGAGCTCTGCCAACCAGCACCCCGCCGACAGCACCTACCCGTACTACTTCTGTGGTTATTATGAGTATGATCGCAGCCGCCGTATTAATGAGTTACTTGGCGAAGACCGCAAGTATACGGTGGAGGATATGAAGCAATTCCAGAACGACAACTATGCCTATTATGTCAAAGATTTAGTGCCGTTTTTAATGGAAAATGTGAACGACCTGAACCTTAACCCCGGCCAAAAAGAAGTGTGGGACCTGCTGAAAAATTGGGACTACAACTACACCGCCGATAGCCGGGCGGCCACGGCTTTTGAAATGATATATGATACGCTACTGGTGCTGGTTTGGGACGAATTGCAACCTTACGACGAAAAGGGCCTAGATGCACCAACCGGATACGTAACCGTACAAGTAATGAAGGCGCACCCCGAGCATGCCCTAATGGACTATAAGGACACCCGCCCGATTGAAGATGCCGCCGACATGCTGAACATGGCTTTTTTGGCGGGTGCCGAAAAGTACCAAGACTGGAAAGCCGATAACGGCAAAGAGCCGGAGTGGTGGCAGTATAAAAACACTACGGTGGCGCACTTGGTGCCGTTTTTTAAAGCCTTTAGCAGGCCGATGATACACATGGGCGGCAATAGGCACATACTAAATGCCACCGATGGCACGCATGGTGCTTCGTGGCGAATGGTGGTAAGCTTAGAAGATGAAGTGAAGGCGTGGGGCGTATACCCAGGCGGTGCCAGCGGTAACCCAGGCAGCTACTATTACGATGCGTATGTGGATACTTGGGCCGCAGGCGAATACTACGAATTGTTGTTTTTGAAAGCCCCAGTGCAAAACGAGACCATTCTGTTTACCCAAACCTTTAGCAAGTAGGCCATGAAATTTATCATCGTAACATTAGCAATAGCCGTAGTAGCATTTGGGGTGCAATTGGTACTCCCTTGGTGGAGCTTGGCGTTATTGGCCTTTCTCATCGGTTTCGTGAGCAACCTTTCGGGTTGGGCGGCACTGGCTGCGGGGTTTTTGGGCTCGGGTAGCGTTTGGGCTTTGTATGCCTTTTTGCTCAATAGCGGCAACAACTCCCTTTTGTCGCACAAAATGGCCGCCTTGTTTGGTGTGCCTAGTTCTGCACTGCTTATGGTGGCTATTTCGGCGCTCGTTGCGGCTTTGTTGGGCGGTTTTGCCGCCGCAGGTGGCCGAAACCTGAAACAGTTGGTAGCCAGCAAATAGCTCCGTTGTTACTGTTTATTGTTTTTTAGGGCAAGTAGGTACATTTAGGTATAACCATTGCAGCGCTTTCAAGTGCTATTTTGCTATATTAGTGTACCCATAAATTATTCAACCCGCTATAACCCCATTTATTGCCATGAAAAGCCGCTATGCTTTGCTGTGCCTGTTGGCATTTGCCGTAATTACTGTTGCCGTGTCAAGTTGTGTCAAAATACAGAATAAGGTGCTCTTGAAAGGCACGTGGGAGCTGGTAAACTACAAGTTTGATACGCTATCATTAAACTATATGACCGTTATACTGCCGGGCTACACACAAGGTGGCGATTGCTGCCGCTATATGATTGACTTTAAGGACAATGATGTGGTAACGGGCACCTACTATGTAAACGATACCGTGAACTACACTGTAGACGGCACGTGGAGTTTGGATGAAAAAAGCACCTTAGTAATTGCCTTGGATAATTATGTGGATGGCACTTTTGATATTGACCGTGAAAACCGCACCACTTACTACCTCACCACCGACTCGTGCTCAGTGGAGTTTGCACCAGGCTTTTTTATCTCTTACCCAGTAACGCTCGATATTAAGCGTAGGTTTTAATCCATTTACATCAATTCCCTATTTAACCTAACAGGCATTACCTAATAGGAAGTCATGCAATTTCCGCAACTTTGCCTTATCAATTTTCAAATTATCTCATTTTCAAATTACCAAATTGAAAAGGCACATCCCCAACATCGTTACCCTAATGAACATGGCCTGCGGGTGTGCGGGTATTGCGATGGTGTTGGGCGGGCAGCCTGAGTGGGCTCCTTATATGATTTTTGCTGGGGCAATATTCGATTTTTTTGATGGTTTTGTGGCGCGTGCTTTTAAGGCAGATTCTGAACTTGGGAAACAGTTGGATTCTATGTCAGATATAATAACATTTGGCGTATTACCTGCATTTTTGCTTGCTTACCATATGGATATTAGCACATCTGCGGCAGGTGATTGGCAACAATATTTGCCTTTCTTCCTTCTTACATTGGGTGCTGGCTACCGTTTAGCCAAATTCAATATAGATACCCGCCAGACGACTAGCTTTTTAGGCTTGCCTTCACCAGCCAATGGAATTTTCTTTGCTTCATTGATAATCGGTATCAGCAATGGGCAGTTCCCAGAAATGATTATAGTCCTTCTAACCAATATTTATGTGCTCTACACCCTCGCCGTCATCTTCGCACTACTCATGGTAAGCGAAATACCGATGTTTGCCATGAAGGTAAAAGGCTATGGCTGGAAAGGGAATGAGTTTCGATATGCTTTGTTGATTTTATCCTTGCCGCTTATCATATTCTTTCAGTTTGCGGGGCTATCTTTGTGCATCATTCTGTATATCCTCTTATCCATCATACAAAACCTGGTAAAACGATGAATTTCATTGCCGAGATAGATGTAATGCCCCTTAAAGAATTGCTTGACCCACAAGGTAAAGCAGTAGCTGCGGGACTAAAGAACCTTAAGCTGGATGCCATTACCGACGTGCGCGTAGGTAAACACATCACCCTAAAGCTTGAAGCTGCCGACAAAGCCACCGCCACTGCCCAAGCTGAACTAGCTTGTCAAAAACTATTGACTAATAGGGTAATTGAGTACTTTACGTTTGAAATTAAAGAAGCGTAAAGAGTCCATGGTCCATAGTCGATGGTCCATGGATAAAAAGTTAACTGGTCTATAGTCGACAGTCTACAGATCATGGTAACAAAATGAGATTCCCAAAGCACAAGCAAAAATAAAACCATGGACCATCGACTATGGGCTATGGACCCCAAAAAATATGGCTTTTAAGTTTGAGCAACTTGAAGTTTGGAAAAGGTCGGTAGATTTTACTGAAGCTATCCATAATGTAACGTTGTCTTTTCCAAAAGATGAACTATATCCTAACATCTCAAATAAAAAGGGCAGCAGATTCAATTGCTTTAAATATTGCTGAGGGCTCAACCGGCCAATCCAATGCTGAGTTTCAGAAGTTTCTTGGTTATGCCGTAAGATCTGCTATTGAGGTAGTATCTTGTTTATATGTCGGTCGTAAGCGTGGCTTGATTAGTGACGATACTTTTCAGCAACTTTATGATGAAGTAACAATTATCATTCGCCAGATACAAGCCTTACGTAAAAGCCTTAAATGAATAAAGACCAACATACTGACATAACAAACCATCGACCATCGAATATGGACTATGGACAAAAAGACCATCGACCATGGACCATCGACCATGGACTTGTTTTAGTACCTACCCCAATCGGCAACCTAGAGGATATGACCCTCCGGGCGATACGGGTATTGAAAGAGGCGGACTTGATATTGGCGGAGGATACACGCACGAGCGGTTTTTTGCTGAAGCACTTTGGCATCAGCACACCCATGAAATCGCATCACAAATTCAATGAGCACCAATCGGTGGCATACTTGGTGCAGCAGATATTAGAGGAAAAGAAAACCATAGCCATGATAAGCGATGCGGGCACGCCCGGCATCAGTGACCCTGGCTTTCTGTTGGTGCGCGAGTGCGTGCAGGCCGGCATACAAGTAGAGTGCTTGCCCGGTGCTGCAGCCTTGATACCAGCGTTAGTGGTATCGGGTTTCCCGACGGATAAGTTTGTTTTTGAGGGCTTTTTGCCCGTAAAGAAAGGCCGACAAACCCGCATGAAGATACTGGCCGAAGAAGAACGTACGATAGTGATGTACGAATCGCCGCACCGCATTGGCAAAACCTGTGAACAGTTGATAGAACACTTAGGTCCAGACCGCGAGGCGTGCATTGCCCGCGAACTGAGCAAAAAATTTGAAGAAATTATCCACGGAACCCTAACCGAACTGGCCCTGCGCTGCAAAACCAAGCCACTGAAGGGTGAGATAGTGTTGGTGGTTAAAGGGAAGGATTAAAAATTCAAAATTGGAAAATTAAAAATTGCGTATCCATTTGTACCTTGCAAACAATTTTAAATTTTAAATTTTGAATTCAAAATCATCCACCATCACCAACCTAAAAAAAGCCGGAGCCACTATCCTATATGGGTTAACGCTTGGCGCGTTGTTCTTTTGGCAGGTGGTTGATTTGGAGGGTAATACCTTCACTTTTTGGGATGCGGCAATACTTAGCGCCATCCTATTCCTGTTTTATCCTTTGTTGGTGCAATTGGGCTTTTTTAAGGATAGGGATTTCCTGAAGCTGCATTTCATGGCCTGCGGCACTGGTATTTTGCTGGCGTTGGCTTGGCCACCTTTACCCACGGCGTTTATTGTATTCGGTGCCCTAATGCCACTGCTGTATGTAGAGCATTTGGTAAGCAACCCTAATAGCAAATATTTCGGCCATAATTTCTTCAGGCTCAGCTACACTGCCATCCTGCTCTGGAACATACTCACCACTTATTGGGTGGCCAACTCGCATGTGTTTGGAGGCATTTTTGCCTACGTGGCCAATACGTTTTTTATGTGCCTGCCGTGGTTTATGTTCCACCTCACTAAAAAGAAGTTTGGCCCTGGTTTGGGCTACCTATCGCTTATAGCGTATTGGTTGGCCTTTGAGTATCTGCATATGCAATGGGACCTTAGTTGGCCATGGCTTACCCTTGGCAACGCTTTTGCCAGTATTTACCCTGTGGTGCAATGGTACGAATATACGGGCCACTTAGGAGGCACGTTATGGGTTTTGGTTGTAAATACGGGATTGTTTTATGGCATTACCAATGCGCCTAAAATCCAGTTATGGTTTATCAAGCGTTTTCGTTTGGCGGAATCCAAGGCCATAACTTATGCCAAGGTATTGGTTGCGGGGATAGTAACTGCGGTAATATTGCTGCCCATGGGCATATCTTGGTTCATGTATCAACAGAATAATCCAACATACTATTACGATAACGCAACTGCCAACGTCACGGTATTGCAGCCCAACATTGACCCATACAACGAAAAATTTAGCGGTAGCCCTGATGAGATATTAGACAAAATGATGCTGCTTTCAGCAGAAGCCCTAACCCCTGAAACCGATTACCTTGTTTGGCCCGAGACCTCTTTGCCCACCTCGGTATGGGTAGATAGGCCTTACCAGTCTTATAGCATGCAACGCTTGCAAGATTTTTTGAAAATACACCCGCAGCTTACCTTGGTAACCGGTGCCATTGCCCGCGAAAAATACGACCACAAGGCCACCGCTACCACGCGCATACATGCCAGCAATAGCGATACCCTATTTTACGATGTATTTAATGCTGCCCTACAAATGGAGGATACCTTGCCCATACAAGACTACCGTAAGAGCAAACTAGTGCCGGGGGTAGAGAAGATGCCTTACCCAGATCTGTTGGGTCTACTAGGTGGCCTTGCAATTGATTTGGGAGGCATATCGGGCAGTTTGGGCGAGCAGGACAACCGAGAGGTGTTTTTCAATAGCGATAGCATTGGCATTGCACCCGTTATCTGTTACGAATCGGTGTATGGCGATTATGTGGCCGAGTATGTGCGCAATGGTGCCGAGGCCATTTTTATCATTACCAACGATGGTTGGTGGAGCAACAGCGCTGGGCACGTGCAACACCTACAGTATGCCAGCCTGCGCGCCATCGAAACCCGAAGGGATATTGCCCGCTCGGCAAACACGGGCATTTCGGCATTTATTAACCGCAGGGGAGATATTGAGCAAGCCACCAGCTATTGGGAGCCTGCCGTTATTACCAAAAACATCCAACTCAATAGCGAGATTACTTTCTTCGTTCGTTATGGCGATTATATTGGTCGTGTGGCTTGCTTTCTTGCCATCTTCTTGGTGTTGATGACCTTTATAAGGAAAAAAACGGGTAAGTAAAAAACCACCAAACACCCATTTATTGTTCGCTGTTAGGGCGTTTGGTGGTTGACTCATGCCTCGAAAGGCGATGTATTACCCTGCAAAATCTCGTTGAAGTACGGTTTTAAGGTCGGTAGGTTTTTGGCCGGTTAAAAGCTCCACGTCGCTAGTTAGCAAAGCGGCTTCGTTTGTTGCTATAATTGAGTAAACATTAATCATATAGTCGGCAACAAATGCTGGCGCGCCCGCAGCTGCTAAAGCACCTCGGTATTGTTCAGGGCTTGGGTTTGGGTAAAAAATGGGTTTGCCGGTTACCTCAGTCAGTATCTGGGCAGCCTCGGCATATGATAGTAACTCTGGGCCAGTAAGCTGGTAGTGTTTGCCAATATGCCCATCTGTTGTTAGTACCTTGGCTGCTACCTTGGCTATATCGTTTACATCTACAAAAGCCGCTTTGCCCTCGCCTGCCGTTACGAAAGTAATGCCTCGCTCAGTAATGTTTTCCCATTCGTAGTTTTTAAAATTTTGCGCAAAAAACGTTGGCTTCAATATAGTATAATCAAAGTTTTCGCGCTTTAGCTGCTCCTCTATCAGCGTATGGAAACCCAAGGAATCGCCCATTTTTTCTGCACCAAAAGCCGAAAAGTATACTACGCGTTTAATCCCTTTTATTTGCAAATGGACTATAAACGAAGCCAATAGTTTATCCAATTCAAGAGTTAGGGGTGGGCCAAGTAAAAACACGCGGTCAATACCTTCAGTGGCGGCATTAAAGGTAGTGGGGTCGGCAAAATCAAAGGCTACCACTTCAGTATTGCTACCTAACTTATCATGGCCGGAAGCCACATTTCGGCTTGCTGCTTTAAATGCTGCGCCAGCCGCTTTGAGTTCTTTAACTACGGCTTTGCCTATAGTACCTGTTGCACCTGTTACTAGTATTTTCTTAGACATTTTTTGTTTTTTTGAGGTTAATAGTTACTTTTAATAACTCAAAGCTAAATAGTAACTAATGGCTACACAAGAAGGCACACCCACCACCCTAAGTAACACCGATGTACCCATTGCTGGAAACAGGGACTTAGCAGACGAAAAAAAATTTCAAGAAATTTTACGAGCAGCAAAAGACACCCAACAGTTTTGTCCCGTGCGCGACGTGATTGCCCGGCTAAGCGATAAGTGGAGTATTTTGGTAATTTACGCTTTGGGTGGTTATGGTACGCTCAGATTTAATGAGTTGAAACATAAAATAGGCGATATCAGCCAAAGAATGCTTACGGTTACCTTACGCAACTTAGAATTAGATGGAATTATTACGCGTAAAATTTATGCCGAAGTGCCACCTCGGGTAGAGTATCAACTAACTGAACTTGGCTATAGCTTGATGCATCAGTTGGCGCAGTTTGCCACTTGGGCCAATACCAATGGCCAGGCAATTTACGCTAAAAGGCAAGCCCAAAAAGCATAGCTGCGGTTGTGCTATTCTTCGTTGTGGTATGATGCTTCGTCGCTTTCCTCCAAAACTGGCGGCTCATATTTAGCAATCACCTCACTGATAAAGCTCAAAATGGCTTCGTGGCCCGTACGGGTTACCGAGCTGGTGATGAAATCTTGCGGTATTGCCTCCCAGGTTTCCAGTAGCTTGTTCTTAAACACCGTTACATTGTGCTGCACTTCTTTGTTGCTGCTTTTGTCGGCTTTGGTAAACACCAACACCCACGGCAAACCTTCTTGCCCTAGCCAGTTGATAAACTCCAAATCAACTTTTTGTGGCGGCAGGCGACTATCAATCAATACAAATATACACTGCACGTTTTCGCGGCCGGTAAGGTACTTGCGTATCATAGTGCCCCAGCTAGAGCGATTCTCTTTGCTCGATTTGGCGTAGCCGTATCCGGGCAAATCGACCAAGTGCCAATTCTCATTAACCAAGAAAAAGTTGAGCAACTGGGTTTTGCCGGGTGTTGATGAAACCTTAGCCAACTTATTACGGTTAGTAAGCAAGTTTATAAGCGTAGATTTGCCAACATTGGAGCGCCCAATAAATGCAAACTCAGGGAGTTGGCTGGGTGGGCACATGTCCATGCGCGGATAGCTGGCAATGAAGTTCGCCGATTTAATTATCATTGGTTAATTTTGTGGCACGAAGAAAGAACATTTCCTTAATCGGGTATGTTTCTTAGCATATCTCGCCTATCGCAAGGTGCTTACTTTCGTACTCTTTGTGTAAATTATTATTGTACAAAGATACGCTTGAATTTTAAAATACCCCCATTGAAAGAACATAGCGAAGTTACCCCTTACGGCGCAGCCGATAAAACCAAGAAAGGACAAGTGGAGGACATGTTTGATAGCATTGCCCCGCAGTACGATTTCTTGAACCATTTGCTCTCGCTTAACATCGATAAAATATGGCGCAACCGTGCCGTAAAACTACTCAGGCCCAAGCAACCCAAGCAAATATTGGACGTGGCCACCGGCACTGGCGATTTTGCCATTGCCCTGCGCAAACTGAACCCCGACCGCATTGTAGGCCTCGACCTTAGTGAGCAAATGCTAAGCTATGGGCGGGTGAAAATACAAAAACGCGGGCTGGATAAATTGATTACGATGGTGAAGGGCGATAGCGAAGCTTTACCTTTCGAAGACAATACGTTTGATGCTATTACCGTTGCTTATGGAGTGCGAAACTTTGAAAACACTGTAAAAGGCCTAACCGAAATGCACCGCGTAATGAAACCCGGTGGCACCATGGTGGTGCTTGAATTTAGTAAACCCAAAGTTTTCCCGGTGAAACAAATATTTTATTTTTACTTTCACTTTGTGTTGCCACTGGTAGGCCGCTTGTTTAGTAAAGATAGAAGGGCCTATACCTATTTGCCCGAGTCGGTTGAAACGTTTCCAGAAGGTGATGCCTTCTTGAAATTGATGCAGCAAGCGGGTTTTAAAGCCACCAAGCAAATACCTTTGAGCTTTGGCATAAGTAGTATATACCACGGCATTAAATAGATACAATCCTTCGACTGCGCATAGGATGACAAAAAACACAAGACAAAAGACAAAAGATGAGATGTGAAATGACAAATGAGAAACAAAAAACAAAATCCACTGGGCTTGTTCCGTTTCGTATTTCACATCAAAGCACAAAGGTTTTGAAAATCATGGCAATGCTAGTTGTTATGGTAATAATTGGTTACACAGCAAGTGCGCAGCCGCGCAACCATATGCAGTATCTCAACCGCAAGCTTTACTTTGGTATCAGTTTGGGTTTCAATACCCAGAATTTTCGCATTGTGCACGATGAAAGTTTTATTTACAATGATAGCGTTCGATCAATTACCAGCACTCGTGGTCCAGGCTTTAATTTGGGTATTGTAAGCAATTTGGCTTTGGGCAAATATTTTGATGTGCGTTTTGTGCCGGCATTGGTGTTTGGCGATAAAAAATTGAAGTACGATATAAACGGCAATGTAATTAGCAGGTCAATCGAATCGATAATTCTCGATTTTCCGGTAACCGTTCGTTTCAAATCGCAGCCAATTGGTGACGTGAAGTTTTACGTACTCACAGGTATGAAATATAGCCTCGATTTAGCCTCAAACGCCAAGGCCCGCCGCGCCGACGACCAAGTGAAGGTGTTCAGAAACGATTTGGCCATTGAATATGGGCTGGGGATGCAAATATTCTTCCCGCTATTTATCTTTTCGCCCGAAATCAAGTTTTCACAAGGTATCATGGACCTTCATGCCCGAAACCAAGACTTGATATACTCCAGCACCATCGATAAGCTTTTCTCGCGTACCTTAACCTTATCGTTGCACTTCGAGGGGTAGAATGGTCCATGTCCGATGGTGCATGGGGTTACATCAGTTGCGCGCTTCGGAGAGGCTCAGTGTAAAATTAGCTCAACGTAACTTTTAGCAGGTTTTAAACGCAATTTTATAATATTACGAGTGAGATTACCTACTTGTTCCTTTAATAACTACTGTAAATTTATAAGCTATTTTTATATTTTGCAAGTTCTTTAATTCAAAAAGGACCAAGTTAAATATAACAGATTAATTGTCAGGGAGAAAAGTTTTTAGAAAACAACTATCGTAAATGTAAAGCCAGGCAAACAAACCTAGTTTTGGGCCAAATACTCGTGCACAAACTTAATGGCCATGGCTCCTTCGCCAACTGCTGATGCTACCCGGTTCATGGCGCCTGAGCGCACATCGCCAGCAGCAAAAATGCCTGGTACACAGGTCTCTAGCATCATGGGTTCGCGGTCAAGTTTCCAGACTTTCTTAAAGGTATCATCAGTTAGCAAATCACGTCCTGTTATCAGGAAACCTTTGTCGTCTTTTATTACACTATCGCTCAGCCAGTCGGTATATGGTTTAGCGCCAATAAATACGAACATAGCACTGGCATCTAGCACCTCGTCGTTATTGGTTTCAAGGCATTTTATCACAAGTTGCTCTAACTTGCCATTACCTCGGGTTTCTAGCACATCTTTTTGCCCCATAATCTCGATGTTTGGCGTGCCTGCTATTTGGTCTATCAAATACGACGACATAGTAGCTGTAAGGTCCTTTTGCCTTATAAGTATAACTACCTTAGTGGCAAACTGCGATAAGTACATAGCGCCTTGGCCTGCTGAATTGCCACCACCAACTACTACTATGGTTTTACCTTTACAAGCAGCGGCCTCGGTCATTGCTGCGCCGTATTATACGCCCATACCTGTTAGCTCGGCTGCTCCTTTGGCGGGGTGGTATTTATAGTCTACACCAGTGGTAATAACTATCGATTTGGTTACTATGTT
>CAIOSU010000468.1 GCA_903861055.1 uncultured bacterium | reverse complement strand
GCAAACAACTGGCCCCAGGCCGCGAGCGGTCAGGGGCCAGCAACAGGGTTTAAACACCCCACCTAGTGGCAGGGAATCGTGCTACTCTTCATTACCCTCAAAACAGCCGCACATACAACAGCCGCAATAAGGTTTTTAAGCCAAGGAAAATGGGGTGATTTTAAAGCCATCATGTCTGCGCACAGGCATTTTATTTTGAGGTATAAATATTGGAAAAGCAAAAGGGTGGTGCACAATGGCAATCAAGCATACTTTGGACAAGAAGTATACAAAGGCAGTATTGTATGGGCGCATTTCAAACGCAAAATCAAAACATTTTCAGGTTTAGGAATGAATTAATTCTCCTGTTGTGGCAAAATCAAATAAAAAGATTGTTGTATTAAGTGGCGCTGGCATGAGCGCTGAAAGTGGTATTAAAACTTTCAGAGATGCTGGTGGCTTGTGGGAGGGTTATGATATTATGGAAGTGGCGAGCATACAGGCTTGGCATAAAAACCCGGTTTTGGTCACCGATTTTTACAACCAAAGACGCAAGCAATTGGCAGAAGTTAGTCCCAATCTTGGGCATATTGCTTTGGCTGAATTGGAAAGGCATTTTGATGTTCATATTGTAACACAGAATGTAGACGATTTACACGAACGCGCTGGTTCAAGCAATATACTTCATTTACATGGTGAATTGCGCAAAATGAGACCCGTGAACAGCGAACATGAAACCATAGACATTGGCTACCAAGCGAGTGAATACGGGACTCGAAGCGAGGCAGGCGACTTGTTAAGGCCATTTATTGTTTGGTTTGGTGAAGAAGTGCCCATGATAGAAAAAGCAATTGAAACCATAGAAGATGCGGACATTTTAATTGTGGTTGGAACCTCATTGGAAGTGTATCCAGCAGCTGGTTTATTGCACTATTTCCCAAATAAAAACCCAATATTTTTAATTGATCCGAATAGACATGGAGGATTGAGTAAATCGAATTTGCGCTTAATTAAAAGCACTGCGGCAGAAGCGTTGCCCAAATTGGCTGAAATGCTAATTGAAAAGTACATTTAATCTGGACCGACTTTTTTTCTCAATTTCTTGTACTAGATTAACCTTTAATAAGGATTAAATTTCGTAACTTTGCAGTCAATTTTAAATCATGAGTGATGCCATAAAGCACGAATGCGGTGTCGCATTCATAAGGCTTCTAAAACCCCTAGAGTATTTTAACGAAAAATATGGAACGCCATTTTACGGCCTGAAAAAATTGCAATTGCTAATGGCAAAGCAAATTAACAGGGGGCAAGATGGAGCAGGTATTGGGGTTATTAAATTAGATCCCCAATTTGGTCAACGTTACATTGCCCGCAAACGTTCAAATTCTAAAAATCCAGTTGCTGATATTTTTGAAGATGTGAATTTATCACTTTCAGAATTGGACCAAGACAATTTGAAAAATGGTTTGTATTTGAAAGAACACTTTCCGTATGCAGGTGAATTGTTGTTGGGTCATTTAAGATACGGAACCCATGGTGGCAATAGTTT
>CAIOSU010000467.1 GCA_903861055.1 uncultured bacterium | reverse complement strand
AACCAAATTGCATGAAAGCTATTATCCCTGTAGCAGGCCCAGGAACCCGCTTGCGACCCCACACTTACACACAACCAAAAGCCTTGATACCTGTAGCGGGTAAACCTATTTTAGGCTTTATCATCGATCAGTTGCTAGACGTTGGTGTAACTGAGTTTGTATTTGTATTGGGCTACCTTGGGGATAAGATACGCAGCTATGTTGAGGATAAATATCCGAAACTAAAGGCTCACTACACCATACAAGAAAAACGCGAAGGTCTCGGCCACGCCATTTGGACAGCCAAGCAACACATAGGCAAGGATAAAGAAGTGCTGATTGTGCTGGGCGACACAATTATTGAGGTTGATTTAAAAGCAGTGGTTGATGCCAAATTTTCGTCGCTGGGTGTAAAAAAAGTAGAAGACCCTTGGAACTTTGGCGTGGCCGAAATTGGTAACGAACCTAACCAAATAATCAAGGTGCTTGAAAAGCCAAAGTTCCCAAAATCGAACCTTGCGCTGGTAGGGGTGTATATGATTAAAGAAGCCAAAGAACTTTTTCAAGCATTAGACACGCTCGTAGCCAACCGAACCGATGACAATATAGAAATACACCTTGCCGAAGCCATACAAATAATGATTGACAAGGGTATCAGGTTCAATAGTTTTAAGGTTGACCAATGGTACGATTGCGGAAAAGTAGAAATACTGCTCGAGACCAATGCTACCTTGCTGAAAAAACACAATTTTGCGGCTCAAAACTTACCCAAGTTCGACAATACCATCATCATTCAGCCGGTAAGCATAGCCAAAGGGGCGCGCATTACTAACTCCATCATTGGCCCCAATGTAACTATTGGCGAAGATGCAGAGATAAAATACTCAATCTTAAACAACTCGATTATTGGCGACTTTGCCCGTTTGAACCATGTAATACTGAAACGCTCCGTAATAGGCAGCGATGCTTACATAAAAGGTTTGAGCCAAAGTTTAAACATTGGCGACAATACCGAAATTGACTTAAGCGGGGATAATTGATAGCCCCAAAAGGCTACCCAAAGTTGAAATAACAGACTACTTCACGTACATCACATCCTTTACAGCCTGTATCACCCTTTTAGGGTTGGGCATCCAAGCTTCGATAAGGGTTGGGGCATAGTGTAGCGGCGTGTCGGCAGTGTTGATGGCAATAACAGGTGCATCCAAATAATCGAACGCATATTTCTGCACGCGGTAGCTAATTTCGGTCGATACGTTAGCAAACGGCCAAGCCTCTTCCAAAATAACCAAGCGGTTGGTTTTCTTTACCGATTCTACAATGGTATCAATATCCAACGGGCGAATGGTACGCAAATCGATAATCTCGGCTTCTATGCCGTCTTTCGCCAACTCATCGGCAGCGGCCTGCGCCACTTTCATCATTTTGTTAAAAGACACAATAGTAACGTCTTTACCTATACGGTCAACACGGGCTTTACCAATAGGTAGCACGTATTCTCCTTCAGGCACTTCGCCCATATCAGAGTACAGCACCTCCGACTCGAAGAAACAAACCGGGTCGTTATCCCTTATAGCTGCTTTCAACAAGCCTTTAGCATCGTAAGGGTTGCTTATTGAGATTACTTTCAACCCTGGGGTATTGGCCATCCAGCTTTCAAAGCTTTGGCTGTGCTGCGCTCCCAACTGTCCCGCTGCGCCCGATGGGCCACGGAACACGATAGGGCAACCAAACTCGCCAGCACTCATGGAGAGCATTTTGGCCGCAGAGTTTACAATTTGGTCGAACGCCAATACAGCAAAGTTCCAAGTCATAAATTCTACGATTGGGCGGACACCGTTCATGGCGGCACCCACTGCTATGCCGGCAAAACCGAGCTCGGCAATAGGGGTATCAATTATGCGTTTAGCGCCAAACTCAGCCAACATACCTTGGCTTACTTTGTAGGCACCATCATACTCTGCCACCTCTTCGCCCATCAAAAAAACGTCCTGGTCGCGGCGCATTTCTTCTTCCATCGCTTCACGGATGGCTTCCCTAAGCCTGATTTCTCTCATAGCAAAACGGATTTTATTCCGTGACAAATATACGGGATTAGACACAAGATGTAAGACACAAGACACAAGACTTTTGTAAAATTGGTTGCTTAACTAGCATTTCACAAATACGGCGTAGGGTCGATGAAGAACATTTTACGCCCACCATGCGGACCGCTGCTGTAGTTCCAAGGGTAAGGAAAAAGGGTGTAGATAGTGTAATGCAGGTGTGGCTGCTTGCCTTTGGCATTGCCGGTATCGCCAACGGTGCCAATTACATCATCGCCAGTCACTGCTTCAAACTGACGCACATTGATGGAATTGAGGTGTGCGTAATAATGGAATCGCCATTTCGGGCCCATTACCACTACATAATTGCCAGCTATTTTATTCTGGCCCTTAGCTACCACCATGCCATACACTGCGGCCTTTACGGGTGTTCCTTTTTTAGCAAAAATATCCACGCCCTTGTGCACCACGCTGCGCCCCCAAGGGTAGTACCAAAAAGACTTCACGTTCCAATCGCCGGGCTTGGCGCCAACAACTGGGTTGTGTATATTTTGTGGCAAGAGGAAACCTATTATGGTAACCAAAAGCGCCAACAACAAACTATATTTAAAGGCCCTTTTAATGCGTTTCATGGGGGTGTGGCTGAGTATTTAGGTGGTTTACGTTGATAGTAAATATACAACGTAGTTAGCTAAAACCGTCTCTTGAAACTCCATTTCCAAATTTTCAAATTGGCACATTTCCAAATTAGTACCACCACCTGTTACCATTTCGTTTTATCTTAGATAGTAATTGATCATCTCCCAAAAACAACCGGCCCTTGGCTAATGCCGAAACATATAAACTGTTGCAGGATAAAGCAACCAACGCGGTAGAGCTGCTCTACAACCGCTATGGTAGCAAGCTGTACAGTTATGGCATCAGTAAATGGAACTTAGATGAGGACGAATCGTGGGATTTGGTATACCAAACCTTGTATAAAGTAGCGGATACCGTAAACAGGTATAGTTTTGAAACGGAGCAGAAATTTGGCTCGTTTGTGTTCAAAATATTCATCAACTACCTGCGTAACCATTACCGCGACGGCAAAAAGCAGAAAGAAAACTTTGAGCAGATAAGTTTTAACGAAAGCGAATATGACGACTACGAAACCCCAGGTGGCATTGGCCGCGAAGTAAAAAGCAAGTTGGCCGGCGAGAGCATGAAGGAAGCGGAGCGCGATGGCGAGGTAGAACCCGAAAGTCAAGGTATGAGCCTACTTAAGGAAGAATTGGAAAAACTGGAAGACTGGCAGCGCATGCTGTTGCTAATGCGCAGCCAAAATATATCTTACGAAGAAATAAGCAGGCATGTTGGTAAGCCTGAAACCCAATTGAAAGTGTATTACCAACGGCTTAAAGAACGGCTAATGAAAAAGCTGGGCGATAAACTGCAATACGTAACTAAAAACTGAAATGAAAAACCCGAAAGGATCATATAACAACGATGCCCTGAATGACTTGCTGAAACAGTTTATGCTGGATGAAGCAGCGGGTGGCCGCTCAGCCGACGATTGGTTAGAGTCGGAGGCGGAGTCCGTGTTTAGCAGTGAACCCGAGTATGTGCCAAGCAAAGAAAAGGAAAAAGCACTGATAGCTGGGCTTAATCAACATTTGGGTATTGGCAATAAGGGAGGCAAAGGGCTGTTGTGGAAAGGCTCGGCATTGGCGATGCTTTTGTTGGGTATAGTGGCTACTACCATTATACTTTGGCCTGAAACCGAAGCGCCGATAGCTGCCAACGGCGATGCTTGGAGCAATGAGGGATATGAATACGCCAATGTGCCGTATGATAATGGCAAAGACTATCAAAAACCTGCCCCTGAAAGCGATACGGCAATGAGCAACGCTCTCTTATCGAACACCCAACCGACCGACAATGTAACCATGCCCACCCCTGTGGTAAGGCAAGAGCCTAATGGCGATACCGTGCCTGATTTAGCCAACACAAATGTGGCCTCTAAAACTAAAAAGTCGACCAAAACCTTAATAAAAGAACTGAAACGTAAGCTTGACTTTTTTACCGACCAGTTCCCAGCAGAACGATTATATGCCCAAACTGACCGCACCGATTATTTCCCGGGTCAAGACCTTTGGTTTTCGGTGTATTTGCTCAATGACGCCGATATGAAGCCTTCGGACATTAGCAGCATTATCAAAACGGAGCTATTAAATGCCAGTGGCCAGCCAGTAGCACTTGAGGAGTGGGTAGCCACTGATGGACGTGCAACGGGCAACCTTACCATACCAAAAGATATTGCCAGCGGCACATACCTTTTCCGCGCTTACACTGCTTGGCAATATCAAATACCGGGCAGCAAGATTTTCGAAACACCGATTGTGGTGCAGCAGCCTGGACAGGTATTGCGCATAAGCGATGCGGCTACCCTACCCGCTTTATTGCCAAGCATAGCGTTTTACCCAGAAGGCGGCGATTTGGTGATTGGTTTGCAAAGCCGCGTGGCCTTTCAGGTTCCAGCAACCATAGGCTTGCGCAAAGGCAGTATAGTGGATAATAATGGCGCTACTGTGACTACTTTTACTGTTAATAACGATGGTCAAGGTGTGTTTACCATTACTCCAGAAACCGGCAAACAGTACTTTGCTTCTGCCAGCGGCATCAACATAAAATTGCCGCTGCCCGATGCTTACCCAAGCGGCTATGTGCTAGAAGTATTGGGCCAAGAGGGCAATTGGTTAAATATTAACGTACGTTCCACTAGACCAGAAACGGTAGTGCTGGCCGCCCAAATGCGCGGAAACATGCACTATGGTGCTGAGCACGACTTAGAGCCAGGCGATAACCTCATACGAATACCAACAAACAACCTACCAGCTGGCGTATTGCAATTGAGTTTGTTTGATACCGATGGCGTGGGCCATGCCGAACGTTTGGTGTTTGTAAACAAAAACAAGAAACTGAACGTAACCATTAAAACAGACAAGACCAACTACCTGCCACGCGAAAAGGTAACGGCACAAATAACCGTAACCGATGACAAAGGTCGACCAGTTAAAACTACTTTATCGCTTACTGCGGTAGATGACTTGCTAGCACATACCCAAAACACCAACATCCTCTCTGCTTTGCTGTTAGAGCCTGATTTAGGAGCTGCCGCGCATCATGCCGGCTACCTGTTTGACCCGGCCAACAAAAATGTCGACCAACAAATAGACTTGCTGCTGATGACCAAAGGCTGGAGACGCTTTACTTGGAAAGAGGTTTACTACAACCAACGCCCACCGGTTGCTATAGCGCCGGAAACCGCCGTTTTGAGGGGTAAGGTAATTGATGTGGTAACTCGCAAGCCTTTGAAAGGGGTCAAAATTACCAGTGCCAAATCGTTAGGGATTAGTACCGAAACCGCCGTCGATGGTAGTTTTTATATCCCTAATCTCGATTTGAGCCAATTGCGTGAGCTGGATTTGAGCTACAAAGTTGGATTAATGACTATGGTAATCAATCATTACCAAAACGACTTGGTTATTGAGTTTGGTGGCGATGCCCGCAAAGTTT
>CAIOSU010000466.1 GCA_903861055.1 uncultured bacterium | reverse complement strand
CGCTGTTGCGCATAGAACCTTCAACCACAACTTCATTTAAATACTCGCCAGCAGCGAGCATAACGGTACCTAGGCTCAATGGTTTTTCGGTTACGGTTATTGTGTCAATATAATCCTGATATCCTATAAATGATACTTTTATCTGGTAAGTACCAAATGGAATATTGATTAGTTGGAAATGACCGTTTAAATCTGTACTGGCTCCATATTTGGTGCTGTCAAGCATTATTGTAGCTCCAGGAAGGGTTCCGCCTCCATCAGATATGGTTCCTGAAACAGAGCCTTGCCCACGCAACAAATGCGATAAAAATAGCAACGGTAAAATTGCAAGCAGGTATTTAATCTTCATGTCGGGTACATTTGCCGCAATGGCAGTGCTTGGTTAGGTAGTCGGCTCCGTATAAGTCTAGTAGCATTTTTTGTTTTCGCGCAATCAGATAGGCCGCAGCCCCAAGATTTTGTTGCTTATTGGCTACCTCAATTGCTTTGTCGTAAAATGCTTCTTCTAAGTGGTGGTCGGGGTATTTGGCCTGTATTAGCGTAACCAAACGGTAAAACTCTGTAAAAATTTGCTGTCCACTAAGCTTTCCAGCTAAAAGGCTATTGGGTTCAATTTGGTTGTCCTCCATTAAGTAAGCTAACTCTAAATAATGGTGAGCCAGGCTAAATTCAATATGGTAGCAGGTATCAGAGGTTTCGTGGTCGGTATGCTTTATTTGTGATTGAGCAACTACTGATGAATATAAGGGCCAAAGAGAAATAAGCAACAACAGCCATTTAGGGCATACCTTTAAATATTGCATCATTTATTGTTTATGGTGCAAAAGTCATTTTTTAATGTTGAGAGAATATTATCGAAATGTTAAAATTAGCAAGCGAATCAGATGCCAGTAACGTTAAAACAAGCAAGGAGCACCAAATTTGGTGCTCCTTGCTTGTTTTGTAATGGTATTATTTCAATGTACTATTCCGCTACATACTTGCTTTTTGTAGTAATGGTTGCGCCCATGTTATGTAGTAAATTGAAAAGGCCATAATATACCCTGCCAATGTACATTCCGTCTTTAGGGCCACGTGCCATTTTAGATGCCATTTTGAATTTTTGTTTGGCCACACTTTCGCCGTGGGCATAAAGCTCTTTAAAGTAGCTTGGGTCGCTAAAATCAAATTTACCTGCATGAACCGGACGGCCAAAGAGTTCCATAGATTTTTTGAAAAGGGCATAGAAGAATTCTTTATCCTCTTTGCTATCTTTCTCAAACAAAAACGCAAGGCGATACATTAAATCAGTAACACGCTTGTCGTCGTTTACTAGGGTGGGGTCGAGCAACAGCTTAAATTCTGCATAAAAGTCATCCGGGAGGCGTTTCACACAGCCGAAATCCAAAATTGCCAAGGTATTGTCAGGCAAAACCAAGAAGTTGCCCGGGTGCGGGTCGGCATGCACCATGCGAATGTTGTGAATCTGAAAATCGTAAAAGTCCCAAAGTTGCTGCCCTATTTGATTCCTTACTTCTTGAGACGGATTGGTTTTCAGAAACTCGTTTAGGTGCATCCCATCTATCCAATCCATGGTAAGGATGCGCGTAGTGGAAAGCTCGCGGTAGTATTTAGGAAAAGAAAGGAATGGAAGTGGAGCACAAGCTTTGCTTATCAATTCGGCTTGCTCTAGCTCGTTAACGTAGTCGGCCTCTTCCATCAAGCGCTCCTCTACCTCATTAATGTATTGCTCGGCCTCTTTGGCGTTCATGCGCATTATGGTAAGCGCTAGCGGCCTAACCATGTTCAGGTCGCTCTTTATGCTATCGCCTACGCCTGGGTATTGAACCTTTACTGCCAACTTTTTGCCGTTCAGTTCGGCTTGATGCACTTGTCCCATCGATGCGGCATGGAGTGCCTCTTTGCTAAACTTGTCGTAAACATCGCTCGGCGATTTGCCCATTTGTTCTTTGAAGGTTTTTACAACCAACGGAAACGAAAGGGGAGGAGCGTTGTATTGTGCTGCTGAAAACTTCTCTAGAAACTGCTTGGGCAAAGCATTTTGATCCATGCTGAGTATCTGGGCTGCTTTAAGGGCGCTACCTTTTAGCTCGGTCATTGCATTGAAAATGTCTTCGGCATTTTGTTTGTCCAGGTCATCTCGGCTCAAGTCGGGGTTTACTATTTTTTTTGAATAGTGTTTCAGGTAATTGGCGCCAACTTTTGCTCCGGTTTTCAAAAACT
>CAIOSU010000465.1 GCA_903861055.1 uncultured bacterium | reverse complement strand
CTCAATAAACGCGACGATTATCCTGGTTCAGGAATGGGCTTGGCTATTAGCAAAAATATTGTGGAGCGTCATGGCGGCAAAATCTGGGTCGATTCGCGCTTGGGCATAGGTACCACCTTCTACTTTACCATCAAGAAGTATTAATGGTCGCTACCTGGCACTGGTCCGCCGGGGCCTCGGTTTTTGTATTCACGTAGCACTTCTATTTTAAAATCGCGCTCGGCTTTTTGCAGCAGTGCAATTTTTTTAACGGGCAATATGGTACGCAGTTTCTGTAGGTTTTCAATCTCCAGATTCGATTCTTTTTGCTTTAGCGATATATGCTCATCCAGCATTTTGTTCATTTCTGCCTCGGTTAGCACATCAAACTTGGTGGCAAGTGTTTTTGCCAATTTCAATTGTGCGCGGTGCACTTCCATCTTTGCATCTTGGTAAGCATTATACACTGGCCAGAAAACTTGTGCTTCGGCAGTACTAAGATTGAGCCTGCTGGTAAGAAAAGCCACTTTTAGTGCTTTTATCTTTTCTTCAGGTATTTTCTCGCCTTGGTGGTTTTCCCCGCTATAAGTGTCGTGATGCGGCCCTTGAGCCGTTAATCGAGAGCCACTACCTACCATGAGCATAACTAAAACAGTGGTGTGTAACAGTATGTTTTTCATAACCAATCCTCCATAAGGGTTTCGTCATCAATCATCTCTATCAGTAATGAGTTATACTCATCGTTGTTAGCATTATCATCAAGATACTGAAAGTCAGGATTTGCCGATAGCACCAACAATAGGCTATCGTCTTGCATTACATGGTTGTTTAGCAAAGCTTCGTCTTGCAAGGCCAATTGAAGTAGCTCATCATTGGAAAGCGAATTAAAGGCCAAGCTATCGTTGCTGACATGGTCGGTGGGCCATAGTATAACTGCCAAAGCAATACATGCCGCTGTTGCTAAGCCTACTAAGCTAAATGGAATGATTTGGAAGGTACGTTTTTTATCAAAAGCTGGCTGTGCGGCTTTATGCAATACCCCGGTGGCCAGTGCACCAAAGTATGCTTCGTTAGGCATGGGCACCACTGGCTTTTTCACCGTTGCCAATAATGGCGACAGGGCAGATAGTTCTTCCTTAGCGCTCGGTATATGGTTATATGGTTCGTTTGCCTTCATTCGTTGGTTTGACAACTTATTGGCGCAAAGGTTTAAAATATCGCTCAATTTTCTAATTGCTTGAAAGGCAATAGGGTTTCAGGGTTCTTTCATGTTTCTGCAAAAAGTATTTGGATTATAAAATATTAGTTGGTACTCTTTGCATATCCTCTCTTCTTTGTTTTGCCTTTTAAATACAATCCATTGCTTGCAATTATTGGGTTTCGTTTTCATTTTCAACCAAAAGTGTAACAATTTTTGCTCAACAACGTATCAAGGAATATAGCTTTTGACCAAGAGCTATAAGTTGACCAAAGAGAGGAACAGAACATGAAGAGGATGAACGAGAGGAGCAAGATGTTTTGCATCTTATTAGTAGTATGCAGTGCCATATTCTACTCCGCAACCGCACAAGCAGCAACCGTTACCACCTTGTTTGGTGGGTCGTGGGAAGTAGGAGCCATTTGGGACAGTGGCGTGCCGCCAACATCAACCGACGATGTGGTGATTACTTCGGGAAACAACGTGACCCTCACATCGAATGTTACGGTAGCCAGCCTTACCGTAAACTCAGAAGATTTAACCGTATTTACTATTAACTCCGGCTACACTTTAACGGTAACCGGAGATGTTACTATTTACGGCTCGCCCGATGCAACTTCATCTCAAATTGCCTGCAACGGCAATATTGTAATTGGCGGCAATTTGGTTTTTGAAGGCGATGCATCTAATGCGCAGGCGCAGCTCTCCATGGGCGATGGCAGCACCGCCACCCTAAGTGGCAACATTGTGTTTACTGGTTTCGGCCGTGTGTGGAGCGGGAGTACATCCAACATTCATACATTTACTTTTAACGGTTCGGGCAACCGCGACATTAGATTTACTGGCAACCGTTTCCGTAACATTGTATTCAATACCGGCGGCAACATCACCGCCCAATCAAACCTTACCACAACTACCGTTTACGGTAACATTGATATTGTAAGCGGTACTTTCAAAAATGCCGGCTATTCAATGCTAGGTAACAGCGGTCGCACTTTTACTATTCGCAGCGGAGCAACACTTGAAATTTCGGGCACCGTTGGCTTGCCCAGTACATTTTCAATGGTAATTGAGCCAAGTAGCACTATCCATTATGCAGGCGGAAGCCAAACCGTTGGCGTACCAAACAATAGCCAAAACTACTCAAAACTTCAAATTTCGGGCACGGGCACAAAAACGCTAGCGGGCAATTCCACTGTAACGGGTAACGTATCTATCACGGGTTCGACACTTGATGTGCACAGCATAAACAATTACAGT
>CAIOSU010000464.1 GCA_903861055.1 uncultured bacterium | reverse complement strand
GCGGCACGCAGACTATTTGTGCAGGCGGGTCGTCAACCTTTACAGCTAGTGGCGGCGGCACTTATGCTTGGAGCACTGGCGCAACCACCGCAGCCATCAGCGTATCTACAGCCGGTACTTACACCGTAACGGTAACCACTAGCGGTTGTACCGCAACGGCTTCTAGAACCCTAACCGTAACACCGTTGCCAACAGCAGCCGTAATTGGCACACAGACCATTTGTGCAGGTGGTTCATCAACCTTTACTGCCAGTGGCGGTGGCACCTATGCATGGAGCACTGGCGCAACCACAGCAGCCATCAATGTAACTACCGCTGGCACTTACACGGTAACGGTAACCAATAGCGGTTGTACCGCAACGGCTTCCAGAACTTTGACGGTAACACCGTTGCCAACTGCGGCTATCAGCGGAACGCAAACTATTTGTGCAGGTGGTTCATCAACCTTTACTGCCAGTGGCGGCGGCACGTATGCTTGGAGCACTGGTGCAACCACAGCATCCATCAATGTAACTACAGCTGGTACTTATACCGTAACAGTAACCAATAGCGGCTGTACCGCAACGGCTTCAAGAACCTTGACAGTAAATGCTATACCTACTGTCGGAATTACCCCTGCAAGCCCAACGGTTTGTAGTGGGGTGAGCACTACGCTAACTGCTAGTGGAGGTACAAGTTATGCTTGGAGTACTGGAAGTGCTATTGACGCTGCAACGGTTACGCCATCAAGCACAACATCTTACACCGTAACAGTAACAGGCAGCAACGGCTGCACTGCAACAGGCAGTAAATCGGTAACGGTAACGCAGCTCACTATAAGCGGCGGCACGTTCCAAACTGGCGATTATGTGTTTTCGGGCACAACATCTGCTTCTTGGGCCGTTGCTGGAAACTGGTACCAATACAATGGCACTTCATTTGTGCCCGCATCGGTTGTACCTGCTACTACGAACAATATATTTGTATATCCAACTACTGCTAGTACTTGTATTGTGCGCAACACCGTAAACCTTGCGGGTACCAATAATGGCAATAATGTGAACATAATGCCAGGTGCTACTATAAATGGCACTACCAATACCCGCACCATAAGTGTATATGGTAACTGGACCAATGATGGCACCTTTACTATGGGCAACTCAACGGTGGCTTTCCGTGGGTTGGCAAACACAACAGCTAGCGCTGGCGCAAGCAGCTTCTATAATCTAACGATTAATAAGTCTGTTACTGGGGCTTTGATAGCGTTTTTAGAGAGTTTTAGCTGCACGGAAGATTTCTTGGTTACTCAAGGAACCGTTCAAATACCGCAAGATGTAGCTGGGCAAGCTGAGGATATAAACATTCAAGCTGCTGGTGCATTGGTTTTGAAGCAAAAAACAAACGGCACCAAAGGCGGTGAATTAAGGGTTACTCCATAAGAGACAATACATTGAAATCAGATGATATAAGGGGTGGCTTTTAGCTGCCCTTTGTAGTTTCTGCGGCGTAGAAAGGCTGGTTGCGCAGGTATTGCCGTTTTAGTAAAGGGCAAATTTTGTAGCGCTCATCTTTGGTATCCTCGTAAACAGCGGTGAGGGTTTGGTAAACCTCTTTAATGCCAATATGGTCGGCCCATTCAAACGGCCCGTATGGGTAGTTGGTGCCCAGTTTCATGGCTAGGTCTATATCCTTAATATTGGCGGTGCCTTCTTGCAAAGTGTAGCACGCTTCATTTACTATCATAAAAATAACCCTTGGAGTAACCATTCCAACACGGTCTTGTACCAGTTTATAGGGCCAGTTTAGGGTTTGTGAGAGGGTTTCTAGTAGGGGCAGGTTATCGTTGTCCAAAAGGCTTACTTCCATTAAATCCCTATCGATAAAAGTGGGCAAGGTGTTCATGCCAATTAGGTGGCACCTTACTTCGCCATGAAAATTGAAAACAGCTTCGGCCAATTGCGTTTTTACCGCACCTACAATAATCACTTTATTGCGCAGGTAGCTGTAGTATTGCAGGTTGTTGCTGTCATCGTCAAAGTTCAGGTCGAAAATGATATTGTACTTCGGCAGCGAAGCATCGTTTACCTTAGTGCTATGGGTTACTTGGTGTTCTTTAGGGATGCGCTGCATCAGTTCGGTGGCACGCCTTTTGTCGCCTAATACCAATATTTCCATAGTTCGTTATCTTTAGGGATTGCTTAAAATTAACAAAACCTTTGTGATAATGTCGAAAACAGTTATCCATACCGCCAATGCGCCTGCACCCATTGGCCCATATAGCCAGGCCATAGTGGCCAATGGCGTGCTATACACCTCAGGACAGATAGCTATTGTGCCAGAGAGCGGCGCTTTGCTTATTGAAGAAATACGAGCCGAAACCGAGCAAGTAATGGAAAACGTAAAAGCTGTGGTTGAGGCTGCCGGCTATACTTTGAACGATGTAGTAAAGGCCTCAATTTTCCTGAGCAACATGGACGATTTTCCGCTGGTGAACGAGGTTTATGGTCGTTATTTTAGCGGCGAAGCCCCGCCCGCCCGCGAAACTGTGCAGGTAGCTCGTTTGCCTAAAAGCGTGAATGTGGAGATTTCGGTAATCGCGGTTAAAAGTTCGAAGATAGTTTAAAGCCATTGTTAAATTTTAAGGGTTTTGCATTATAAGTTATGAGATGTAGTATGTTTAAGGGCAACTAACTCGTTTATGACCACTGCTAACCTATATTACTATGCCTTAGCCTTGTTGCTATTGTGCACCCTTGCTTGCCAACCTGCCCAACAAACATTGGCAGAGCAACACACCCCAACCGCCCATTTTATAGTTATTGGAATAGATGGCATGAGCCCAGACGGCATTAACAATGCCCCAACACCCAATTTAGACTGGATGATGCAAAATGGGGCATATACCCTTACGGCCAGGGCCGTATTGCCAACCAGTAGCAGCACCAACTGGGCCAGTATGCTTATGGCTGCTGGGCCTGAACAGCATGGAGTAACCAGCAATAACTGGGAGCGCGATGATTATGTATTGCCTCCAGTGGTTACTGGTACTGAGGATATTTTCCCAACCATTTTTGATGCCATTAGAAAGCAACTGCCTACAGCCGAAACCGGGGCGATATACCATTGGGATGGATTTGGAAGGCTGTTTGAGAAAAGTGCCGTAAACTATGATAAGCACATAGATAGCGAACAAGGTACTACTGATGAAGCGGGTAGATATATAAAAGATAAAAAGCCAAAATTCTTGTTTGTTCATCTTGACCACGTTGATGGCGCAGGGCATGGCGCAGGGCACGGCACACCAGAGTATTACCAAGCTGTGGCAAGGGCCGACAGCCTTATTGGGCAAATTATACAAGCGACCAAAGATGCGGGTATATTTGAGCAAACTGTATTTTTGGTAACATCCGACCACGGGGGCATAGGTACTGGACATGGTGGCGAAACTCCTGATGAGATTTTGATTCCATTTATTTTGAGTGGACCAGGCGTTAAAAAAGGATACAAAATTCCGCACCCAGTTTATACATACGACAATGCAGCTACCGTTGCGTTTGCTTTGGGCATTGAGCTGCCAAATGCATGTATTGGTCGCCCAGTAAAAACTGCCTTTGAGGGATATAACTTACCAGATGGTGAAACCGTCGTGGCCAACGAAGCGCTTGCCACACCCGTGATATATCCGAAGCGTGAAGGGCATAAAGCGGCAGGAGGTTTGTTCATTGATTCTGTTCCGGAAGTAAGGATTGAAACAATGGAAAAGGATGGAATTACTTATTATACGCTAGATGGCAGCGAGCCAACTGAAACCTCAACTAAATATGAAGCACCGTTTCCTTTGTCACATACCGCTGTTGTAAAGGCCAAAACATATAAAAATGACGTTGGCAGCCAATCTTACATAGCCTATTTCAGGGTTGCCGATAGAAAAACGAAAAGTGGCTTGAAGTATAGCTATTATGAAGGGGAAGGGTGGATGTACTTACCTTCGTTTAAAAGTTTTAAACCTGTGCGCATTGGCACCGCCATTGAGCCAAGCCACGACCAAGTGCAGGGGCACCGCGAGCAAACATTTGCTTATGTTTTTCAAGGTTTTATCAAAATTGATACTTTGGGTGAATATCGCTTTTATACCAACTCCGATGACGGTAGCAAGCTGTTTGTAGGCGATGAGTTGATAGTAGACAATGACGGTGACCACGGCACCCGTGAACGCAGCGGCAAAACCGACCTTAGCCCTGGCTGGCACCCTATTCGTATTGAGTGGTTTAATGGCGGTGGCGGTTATTGGCTCAATTGCTATTACCGCGGCCCAGGTATCCCTAAGCAAATTATTCCTGCGGATGTGTTGATGCCCGTAAAGCCGTTATGAGTATCAAACCGTTTTCATCAAACTGGCCCACAGCTTTTGGGCGGTTTGTTCCCAACTAAATTTTTGTAACTGCACAGAAGCCCTCTGCCTGAGGGCTTCTGCTGTTTCGGGCTGTTGGTATAGTTGGCACATGGCAGCGGTTATTTCCTCAACCGAAGTAGGGTCAACAAGAAGGGCAGCATCACCTGCCACTTCGGGCATGCTGCTAGTGTTGCTGGTTATTACAGGCGTGCCGCTGGCAAAAGCCTCCACTATAGGTATGCCAAAGCCTTCAAAAATGGAGACATAAGCCATTGCTCTTGCCGATGCTACCAAGCATGCTACTTGCTCAGCTTCCAAATGGCCCAAGAAAATCACATCGGCTTTGTGAGCCATTGCATTGTAGGCGGCCATTATGTCGCCATATTGCCAGCCTTTGGCACCTATTATTACCAGCTTATCGGGGCTAGCAGTTTGTTTTTTATAAGCATCGAATGCTTGAAATAACCGTACCATATTTTTACGTGGGTGAATGGAACCCACATATACCAGATATGAAGCACCATTAGTATATTCATTTCTTACTGCCTGCTGCGCATCGGTAGTAAGTGGTTTGTACACGTCTTTAATGCCATTGTACACCACATCTATTTTGGCAGGTGCAATGTCGTACAGTTGCATCACATCCCGTTTGGTATACTCCGATACAGTGGCAATGCGCTGGGCGTGTTGCGCAAACTTGGGGGTATAATGCTTGTAATATTTACCCACCAACCCCGGCACATACTCAGGGTAATGTTCAAAGGCCAAATCGTGCAATACCAGCAGTGTTGGCACATTGCTTGAAAGGGATAAATACCCATCAGGCGAGAGCAAAACATCTGGTTTGTATTTGCGCAACACTATGGGCAAGGCCCACTCAAACCATAGATACCAAAGCAATGGGTGCCGTGCGGGTGGCGGAATAACAACAGGTATTATGTTGCTTGAATAAATGAACGAAGGGTGGTAGGGCCTATCGAAAATGAAGATGAACTCATGCTCGGGGTGCGCACGGGTAATGCGTTGCAAGCTTTCGTGCGTAAACACACCAATACCTTCCAGTTTTCCCTTTAGCAAGAAGCGGGTGTTTACGGCTATCTTCATGTATGGACAATAATAGCTAATTTTGCCAATACTAACAGGCTGATAATTGTAGGTAGTTTAAGCTATGTTCTAAATTTGTACAGCCAACCAATGTTTCAACCCCGTTACCGGCCTTCATGAACCGCAGTTTTGTTGTTAACCTAGCTATTTTGCTGTTGCTTAATATCCTTATTAAGCCGTTGTATATTTTGCTTGATATACAGGTGCAGAACGCAGTTGGCCCTGAGGAATATGGTATGTTTTTCGCGGTGTTCAACTTCAGTTATCTCTTTCAGGTTTTCTTAGATTTGGGCATCAATAACTTCAACAACCGCTCGGTTGCGCAAGACGAAGGCCACCTTTACAAGTACCTGCCCGCTTTATTTATACTAAAACTTCTATTGGCCATTGGTTATGGCATCCTAAGTTATGTTGGTGGCGATATGGTAGGCTTTTCGCCCTTTCAAATGCAAATGTTGGGCTGGCTTATTGTCAATCAGTTCCTCTTGAGCATGTTGCTGTTTTTACGTTCCAATCTATCAGGCATGCACCACTTTAGGGTAGATAGCTTAGTATCGGTAGCCGACAAGTTACTGCTTTCGGTTTTCTTAGCGGTGCTATTATTTGGGGATGTTATACTAGGGCCGTTTCAGATAATGTGGTTTATTTATGCCCAAACCACCTCATTGGCTTTAACGGTGTTGCTAGCAGGTGGGGCGGTGTTGTTTTACTCGGGCAAAATCCATTTCAAAAGCGATTGGGACACCATTTGGCAAATGCTCAAAGAAACCTTTCCTTATGCCCTTTTTGGCATATTCATGAGCATTTATTACCGTATTGATGGGGTAATGATAGAGCGCATGCTACCTGAAACAGGCGCATACCAAGCAGGTGTATATGCAGCGTGCTATCGCTTGTTGGATGCGGCCAATATCATCGGGCTATTGTTTGCCGGTTTGTTGTTGCCCCTTTTCTCTAGGATGCTCAAAAAGGAAGAAAGCACGATTGAGCTTCTTTCGTTTTCATTTAGAATACTGGTAGGTGGAGCTGTTATGGTGGCCATTATACTTATGTTTTACGCTGAGCCTTTGATATCATCCCTATACACGCAAAGTACCCCTTATTGGAGCGATGTGCTGCGCATACTGTTTTGGGCGTTTCCGGGCGTTAGTGCAGTTTACATTTACGGCACCTTGTTATTGGCCGGTGGGCAGCTGCGCATCATCAATATCATCACTTTTATTACTATGCTGCTCAATATCGGGCTTAACTTGTTGTTGATTCCTGAATATGAGGCCTTGGGTGCTACTTGGGCCAGTATCGTTACTCAAATCTTATCTTCTGTAGGTTTGATATATTATGGGCATAAGTATTTAAAAGAACCCTTCTCGGTAGGCGATTTTACACGTATAGCCTTATTGGCTGCTGCAGTGTTTGCCATGTGTCAAGCTTCGGTTTACCTTCCCATCGATTGGAAAATTAAATTAGCGCTCGTTTCAATAATTGGCAT
>CAIOSU010000463.1 GCA_903861055.1 uncultured bacterium | reverse complement strand
TGTATTTCTTACACAAAGTACTAACTTTAGCGCTCTTCTATGATGCCATGTGGTACCCTATAGCTAAATATATTCTCCGTTACCGTATAGTTTTAGCAATACTGCTGGTATTGTCAACGGTAGTTATGGGGGTGCTTGGCACAAAGATACAGACCGACTATGAGATAAGCCGGGTAATACCCGAGGACCACCAGAGCTTGAAGGATTTGCGTAGTTTTTTGGCCGAATTTGGCCAACAAGGCAACCTCATGGTGTTGGCTGTTGAGCACAAGCCGTTGTTCGACTTAAAGTTTTATAACCAATGGAAAATATTAGGCGATAGCATCCAATTATTTCCAGGGGTAGGGCAGTTGTTAAGCGTGGCGCATGGCATTACGCTGGGTAAAGATACAGCGGCCAGAAAATTTGTGGTACAGAAGTTTCCCGCCCAGGCACCTACAACCGATGCGGAAGTAGCCGCTATTGAGGAAGAATGGAAACGCATGCCTTTCTACCATGGTTTGGTATATAACGAAGGTTCGGATGTGACGGTAATGGTAATACCGCTGCAAGAGAAAAAACTGGAACTGAAGGCCAAACTGGCATTGGAAAAGCGAATTGAGGCCATGGCCGATGGTTTTGAGGCTCGCACCAAAACGACCGTACACCGGAGTGGGTTGCCAGTAATACGCACCTTTAGGCTAGAACTCATCCAGCGCGAGCTGGTTCAAGTGCTGATTGTTGCGGTAATTGTGCTAATTGCGGTACTTCTGTTTCTCTTTCGGTCGGTTACAGTGGTGTTTTTCTCCATGGTGGTGGTAGGTATTGGTGTAGTTTGGACAATGGGTTTCTTGGTAATATTCGGGTATAAAATCAACATCCTTACGGCCCTTATTCCCAACCTAATCATCATCACGGGCATACCCAACTGTATCTACCTCATCAACAAGTATCATAGCGAGTTTGCCAAGCATGGTAATAAGGTGCGTGCCTTAGCTAACATGATTCAACGCATTGGTTATACAACTTTCTTCGTAAACCTAACTACGGCTATTGGGTTTTGGGTGTTCTGTTTTACCGGTAGCAAAATGCTGGAAGAGTTTGGTTTGATAGCAGGCATTATGACAGCATTGCTATTTTTTATTTCAATCATCGCCATCCCTGTAATTTTTAGTTTTCTATCTGTGCCAAAAGATCGGCATATTAAACATTTGGATAGAAAAGCACTGCAGGGCACGCTCAACCAGCTAGATAATGCAACACAAAAATACCCTAAGACCATATTTGCAGTTTCTATTATAATTATTTTATTGTCCTCATTTGGAGTGACACTATTAGAAACGCGAGGATACATTTTAGATGATGTGCCTAAGTCATCGGCGGCTTACCGCGATTTAAAATTTTTAGAAGAGCACTATACTGGCGTTATGCCCTTGGAGATATTGATAGATACGAAGGAAAAGGGTGGCGTAATGAAGCCCGTTAACCTTAGGAAGATTGAAGAGGCACAAGATTTAATGGGGCAGAGCGAGTTTTTTGGTAAGCCAATGTCGGTAGTCAATGGGTTAAAATTTATTACTCAAGCTTATTATAACGGCAACCCTGATCGTTATCGCCTGCCAAAAACAAGCGGCCTAGCGCCTGAAGGCACCTTCATTCTTACTTACCTTCAGAATACAGGGAAGGATACTACTGGTAATGGACAGGGTGATATCATTAATAACTTTATGGATAGTACCCGAAGTATTGCGCGCATTAGCGTACAGATACCCGATATTGGTTCAAATCGTTTACCCGAGCTATATGCTGCCTTAGATAGCATCTTCTTGCCTATTTTCCCAGAAGAGGATTATACAGTAAGCTATACGGGCACCAGTATAGTCGTTATGGAAGGCAACGCCTATCTTACTCAAGGTTTGGTAAGTAGTGTTATTGGCGCTTTGGCGCTTATTGCAGCTATTATGGCTTTTATGTTCCGCACGCCCCTGATGTTGATTATTGCATTGGTGCCCAACCTCATTCCGTTGCTCTTTACTGCTGGGTTAATGGGTTACTGGAACATTCCACTCAAACCTTCTACCGTGCTAGTATTTAGCGTAGCTTTTGGTATTTCGGTAGATAACACTATCCATTTCCTTGCTAAGTACCGTCTTGATTTGGAACGGCACTTATGGAACATACCACACACAGTATCCTATACCCTTCGAGAAAGTGGCGTAAGTATTATTTACACTTCACTTATTCTATTCTTTGGCTTCAGTACGTTTATTGCCTCCAATTTTGATGGCACCAAGTATATGGGGTTGCTTATTTAAATTACG